>JBEPVJ010000454.1:0-2801 GCA_041691095.1 Gemmatimonadales bacterium | reverse complement strand
GTATAGATCTCGTGGTCGCTCCCCATGGTGAAGTCGGCGAAGTCGGCCTGGAGCGCTTCCTTGCCGCCTTTGGAAGACACCAGCGGGAAGCGCGCCTCTCCGGTGCTCGCATACGCCGCCGACTCACGGTTGACCAGCTCGCCGAACGCCGCGCCGACGTCGTAGACGAACGACGGCAGGCTGCCGGGCCCGCGGGTTACGTGGAACATGGCCTTGGTCTCGGGGCCGCCGCCGACCATGTCCATGTGGATCACCGCCTTGATCCGCGCGGCGATCTCGGGGCGTCCGTTGAGCAGGGCGAGAGTGCCCTCCACTTCGGGCGGCCAGATGAAGCGCAGGGTGCGGGCGGGGCGGGCCAGCCGGCCCTCGGCGATGAGCTTGGCGAGGCTGCGCGCCGCCTCGAGGATCGCCACGCAGCCGCTGGCGTTGTCGTTGGCACCGGGCCGCTGGTGATCGAGATGGCAGCTGAAGGCGATCTCTTCGCCGGCCAGCCTCGGGTCTGCGCCTGGAATCGTGGCGGTCACCACCTCGTAGGGTCCGGCGTGCTGGCCGGCGGTCACCCTGGCGTCGAGACGGACTTCCTCTCCTCGCGCCAGCCGCTGTCGGAGTGCGCGTCCCTCCTTGAGCGACACCATGAATGCGAACGTGGGCGTAGCGGAAAAGCTGTCGAGGTGGCCCCAGCGGACCAGGTTCCCGTCTTCGCCGCGCCACGCGGTGGGCTGATTCAGAGCGTAACTCACGATACCGGCGGCGCCGAATTTGTCGACGGCCAGGTGCTGCACCGCGCCAGGCTGCTGGGCCACCAGCACCAGCTTGCCCCGCACCTCCTTGCCGGCGTAGTCGCTCTCCGAGGTGCCGTCTCCCACGTCCACCAGATCCGCGGTGGCCTGGCCGCTCTCGCTGTCTTCCGCGAGGGACACCGGGGAAAGATCCCAGCTCCCCAGCCGTACCGCGCGCTCCCAGCCGCCCCCGCTTTTCCGGAGCTCCCACAGCTCGGCGAAGTCGGCGTCCCAGGGCCGGCGCGAGCGCTGGGTGCCGTAGAAGCGCTTGCCGTCGGCGGGGAAGGATTCGAGGTGCGCGTCGGGCAGCCCGTAGGAACGCAGCCGCTCGACCACGAAGGCGCCGGCGCTGTGCCAGCCGCGCGAGCCGCGCGACCGGTGCTGCGTGGCGATGAACTCGAGGTTGCGCTTGGCGGTCTCGCCGGAAAGCTCACCGGCCAGCGCGGCGATGGCGGAATCGGGAAGCAGGCGGAGCTCCTGGCCCGGAGCAGCACGGGTTAGGAGCGCCAGCGCTGCCAGCGGCAGCAGGACGCCACCCCTCACGGCTTGGTCGGCGGCGGCGGCGCCGGGATACGGATCTGCATCAGCCGGATGCCCTTCTCGAACTGCTGGGCCACCAGGACCTTGTCCGCCCCGACCGCAATGAGGCGAGCCTCGCCCTTGAGGCGGAGCAGCCGCTTCAGATTGCCCTCCCGGTCGAGCACCTGGATCCGGCGCACCGAGTCGAGCGCCGGCTTGCTCTTCTCCAGCCAGACGCCGCCGGGCGACATGAATGCCGCGACGAACGGGGTGTGAATGATCGCCCAGGCGAGGTCGGTTTCCTTGGGGCGCACCTCGGCCGGGAAGGTCTGGAGAAAGCGGTCGCGATCGGCCTGGGTCACTTCGTAGACGGGATCCGGCAGCTCGGGGCCATGGATGACCTTGCCGGATGGATCGCGCACATCGATCTGGTTGTGCAGCAGCCGCGCGACCCACACCGCGCCATCGGGCCAGACGCCCCAGAGGTCGATTCCGCTGAAGATCATCCGCTCGAATCGCTGGGTTGGCTGCCCGGCACGCATCTCCTTCACATCGAGGGGCGCCAGCCGAACCAGCGTGTCAAATCGGGCCAGGTTTCTCGGCGCACGCACGATGGCGGCGGAATCCCGGTTGCCGCTCCCGTCGCGCCTGGATTCCGGCGCCACCTCGAAATAGAGCTGGCCGGCGCCGTCGCGCGCGCGGGGCGCACTGCCGCGCAGCGGGTCGGGCACTGGAATGGAATCGATCAGCTTCCCGTCGGAGGTCCAGACCGTCGCGCGCCGCTTGCCCCAGTCAGAAAGATAGATCGTGTCACCGTAGGTGAACACCGCCGACGGGTGCAGGTAGGCCTTCTGATTCTTTCCACCGAGTGGCGCGAGCGACTTCTGGTTGAAGTCGGCGATGACGGCCGCATCGAAGTCGCTCGACACGACCACCCAGCGCCCGTTGTCGAGCGCGGCGGCGGTGGGGAGAATGCCCCAGCTCGCCGCGAGGGTGTCGGAGGGAAAGGCGAGGCTCTCTTCCGGCGGAGCGACGGCCGGCTCGGGCCCGCACCCAGCCGTAACGATGGTGAGGGCTGCCAGGACGGCGCGAGCCAACGGTTTCACGGCGCCGGCACCTCTTCGGTGCTCGGCGAGATCTTCTCCTGGCCCAATCTCACGAGCTCCGCATTCACCTCACCAAGTCCGCCTGCGAGCAGATCGTTCAGCTTCTTGAGCTGGACGTCGAGCTGAGCGGAGAGGATCCGGAACACCTCAAGCGTCTGCGCGGTCGGGCGGGCCTCCACGCCACCGGCGACACCGCCGAGACCGGAGAGCTGGTCGTTGAGCCGGATCGGATAGTTGAGCGGATCCTGACCGCTCCGATTCTTCACCTGGTAGAGGGTCTCCTCCACCGAGGCAAGCTGCGCCTCGAGCGGGCCGGCGACCTTGTCGAGCGCGGCGCTCCGGTTGCCTGCGTGGCTCCGCCTGTCGGCGAGCTGGGCGCGGACGCTCCGGATGGTGC
>JBEPVJ010000453.1:0-2804 GCA_041691095.1 Gemmatimonadales bacterium | reverse complement strand
GTGGGTCGGTGAGAATCGCGGGATAGTGGCCGGGCAGCTCCCAGGTCTGGAAGAAGGGTGTCCAGTCGATCGCGGAGACCAGATCCTCCAGCGGATAGTCATCGAAGACGCGGGTGCCGAGGAAGCTGGGGCGAGGGGGAGCCGGCGCGCCACCATTCGGCCTGAACCGTGATGCCCGCGCCTCGGCCAGTGTGCCGAGCCGGTCTCCCGCCGCGCGCTCGGCCCGCGCTACCCGGATGGCTTCGTATTCGCTGGCGACCGCATGGACGAAGTCGTCGCGCAGCGTCTCGCTGAGCAGGCTGCCGGCCACGCCGACGGCCCGCGACGCATCGAGCACGTGCACCACCGGATGCCCGTAGCGGGGAGCGATCTTGACCGCGGTATGGACCCGCGAGGTCGTCGCGCCGCCGATCAGGAGCGGCATAGTGAAACCCTCGCGGCTCATTTCCTCCGCCACGAAGCTCATTTCCTCTAGCGAGGGAGTAATTAGCCCGGAGAGCCCGATCAGGTCGACGTTTTCCCGGATCGCGGTCTCGAGGATCTTGGCGCAAGGCACCATGACACCGAGATCGATGACGTCGTAATTATTACACTGCAGCACTACGCCGACGATGTTTTTCCCGATGTCATGCACATCGCCCTTGACGGTGGCCAGCAGCACCTTGCCCTTGGGTTTTGAGGGGGCATTCGGGGTGCCGCCGGCGTCTTTCAGCGCCTGCTTCTCCGCCTCGAGGAAGGGAATCAGGTAGGCCACCGCTTTCTTCATAACCCGGGCGCTCTTCACCACTTGGGGCAGGAACATCCGCCCGCTGCCGAAGAGGTCTCCCACCACGTTCATGCCATCCATGAGCGGCCCTTCGATCACGCTGATCGGCCGGCCCAGCTCGTTGCGGGCCGCTTCGGTGTCTTCGACCACGAACCCGTCGATGCCTTCGACCAGCGCGTGGGAGAGCCGCGCGCGCACCGGCAGGCTGCGCCAGGTGAGATCTTCCGAGTGGGCCGCGGTTTTTCGGGCCGAATCGGCGACGGCGAGCAGCCGCTCGGTCGAATCAGGCCGGCGGTTCTGGACCACATCCTCGACCCGCTCCAGGATTTCCTCGGGAATCTCGGTGTACACGGGCAGGGCGCCGGCATTGACGATACCCATGTCCATGCCGGCTTTCACGGCGTGGTACAGGAAGACGGCGTGGATCGCCTCCCGGATGGCGTCGTTCCCTCGGAACGAGAATGAGACATTGCTCACGCCACCGCTCACATGAACGTCGGGGATCTCCGCCTTGATGCGCCGAGTCGCCTCGAAGTATTCGAGCCCGTAGTTGTCGTGCAGCTCGATGCCCGTGGCGATCGCGAAGATGTTCGGGTCGAAGATGATGTCTTCCGGCGCGAAGCTCGCGCGTTCGGTGAGCAGCCGATAGGCGCGCTTGGCGATATCCACCTTGCGATCGGCGGTGTCGGCCTGGCCCCGCTCGTCGAACGCCATCACAATGACCGCCGCGCCGTAGCGCCGCACCAGCTCGGCCTGGCGGAGAAATTCGGCTTCCCCCTCCTTGAGGGAGATCGAGTTCACCACACTCTTGCCCTGAACGCAGCGCAGCCCGGCCTCGATCACCGACCACTTGCTGGAGTCCACCACCACCGGGACCCTGCTGATGTCGGGCTCGGCGGCCATCAGGCGCAGGAAGGTGCCCATGGCCTTCTCGGAATCGAGCAGCCCCTCATCCATGTTGACGTCGAGCATCTGCGCACCGCTCTCCACCTGCTGCCGCGCCACGTCCAGAGCTGCGTCGTAGTTGCCTTCGAGAATCAGGCGGGCAAAGCGCCGGGATCCGGTGACGTTGGTCCGCTCGCCGATGTTGACGAACAGCGTGTCGGGGCCCACGGTGAGCGGCAGGAGACCGGAGAGCCGGAGTCGCCGGGGAATCTCGGGCAGGGTGCGCGGCGCTTTGCCGCGGACGGCCCCGGCGATCGCCGCGATGTGGGCCGGTGTGGTGCCGCAGCATCCGCCCACGATATTGAGGAAGCCATGGTCGGCGAATTCGCTGAGCGTCGCGGCCATCATCTCGGGGGTTTCGTCGTAGCCGCCGAATTCGTTCGGTAACCCGGCGTTCGGATGGGTGCTCAGATGCACCGGCGCTACCCGCGACAGCTCCTGGACGTAGGGCCGCAAGGCGCGCGCGCCCAGCGCGCAATTCAACCCCACCGAGAGCGGGCGGGCGTGCATCACCGAGTGCCAGAAGGCCTCGGCGGTTTGCCCGGTCAGGGTCCGGCCGCTCTGGTCGGTAATCGTGCCGGAGATCATCACCGGGAGCCGCATGCCCTGCGCAGCGAAATACCCCTCAATCGCGAAGATCGCCGCTTTGGCGTTCAGCGTGTCGAAGATCGTCTCGACCAGAAGCAGATCCGCACCCCCTTCGACTAACCCGCCGATGGCATCGGTGTACGAGTCGACCAGCTGCTCGAAGGTCACATTTCGGAATCCAGGGTCGTTCACGTCAGGAGAGATGGACGCGGTTCGGTTGGTCGGACCCAGGACGCCGGCGACGTAGCGCGGCCGCCCAGGCTCCTTCGACTCGAACAGATCGGCCGCGGCCCGGGCAAGACGCGCCGCTTCCCGGTTGAGCTCGGGGGCCAGGGACTCCATGTGATAGTCCGCCATCGCGACGGCGGTGGAATTAAAGGAATTGGTCTCGATGATGTCGGCGCCCGCAGCGAGGTAGGCCTCGTGGATTCCGGAAATCACGGCCGGCTGCGTCAGGGTGAGGAGGTCGTTATTGCCCTTGAGATCGGACGGCCATGCGGAGAAC
>JBEPVJ010000452.1:0-2811 GCA_041691095.1 Gemmatimonadales bacterium | reverse complement strand
ATCTCGACGAGCGGACCTGCCTGCTCAGCGCGCGGCCGCTGCCCCAGGGAGGCGCGGTGGTCGTCCTGCACGATCTCACCGATCTTCGGCGTCTCGAGACGATCCGCCAGGACTTCGTCGCCAACGTCTCCCACGAGCTCAAGACACCGCTCACCTCGATCTCGGGTTACGCCGATACGCTCATCGGCGAGGACCTCGACCGGGACACCCGGATCCGGTTTCTGGAGACGATTCGCGCCAACGCGCGACGAATGCAGCGGCTGGTGGATGACCAGCTCGACCTCTCGCGGATCGAGTCGGGCACCTGGCGGCCCAGTCCGAGAATCGTGGCCGCCGAGGCCGCGCTCAAGGATGCCTGGGCCACGCTCGAGACACCGGAGCGGGGAGTGCCGGCCTTCGACGTCCAGATCGAGCTGGGAGCCACCTCGCTGTTCGCCGATCCGGAGGCTCTGCGACAGATCCTGGCCAATCTCTACGACAACGCCCGGCGCTACACCAGCCTGCACGGCCGGATCACCGCCAGCGCGAGGCCTGAGGAGAAGGGGGTGCGAATCAGCGTTACGGATACCGGGGCCGGGATCGGGATGGATCACCTGCCCCGCATCTTCGAGCGGTTCTACCGGGCCGACCCGTCCCGCTCCCGCGCCGAAGGGGGTACCGGGTTAGGGCTCGCGATCGTGAAGCACCTGGCCGAGTCGCACGGGGGCAGGGTCTGGGCCGAGAGCTCGCTGGGGACGGGAACCACCGTTTCCATCTGGCTGCCCGACGCGGCCATCGCTCAGGAGTGAAGCCGCACCAGCGAAACCCCGGATGGCCTATTGGAACGGATTGACGCTCCACCTGGCGGCATAGCCAAGATCCATCAACGCCCCGACCGATACCAGCGAGATCGGGAATACGCTCCCGGATCCGCCGCCATACCCCATGACATCCCAATTCAAGTTCGTTTGCCAGTGACTCCCGCCATCCACCTGCAGGAAATTCGCTGGCACACCGAAGACCCGCCGCCAGCCTTCCAGCGCTTGCGGGCCGATGTATGCGCCGGTCGCGGGATTGAACCACGGGACCACCTGACCCTGGATCACTCCGACGAGCCCGAGGACATGTCCGAGCTCATGCACAGCGACGAAGGCCAGCCGGACATCGTCGATCTCGCTCACCGGCTTGGCACGGTTGATCGTCACCTGACCGAAGAGGGTGGTCGGCGCCGGCACACTGCGCTGCAGGCAAGGACCGCCGACGGCCTCCACATAGGTGCCAGGCGGGAACTGTCCCGATTGACCGACGTACACCCGGACGCCTCGTTCGACGCCGGTCTGCGACGGAACCGGAGGCTCACCCGGGATGGCGCCGCATACCCCCGTTTCACTGGGGAGAGTGACCCCGGGAAGCTCCCCGGTGATTCGCTTCTCCCAGCGGTGCGCCCCGACTTCGAGCGCGGCGCGCCACCCATCGGGGATGTCATCGGCAAAGATCAGCGTGATATGGAACGCGCCGGCGCTGCGATAGGTCCTGATGAACACGCTGTCGCGCACGCCCGCAGGCGTCTCGGCCACCAGCCAGGTCGTGCCGGGTATCGGGCCTGCCCGGAAAGCGCCGTCTCCGAAAACCCCGACGGCGGGGTCGCTGCGCCACCTGAAGGCGGCGCCATGCGGAATGAACGCCGTGCCGAACCCATCAAGGGCCGATATGCGAATGGCGATGGAATCGAGCACGGGAAGGTTGATTTGCTGATTGGTCTGCAACCGCAGCACGGTGATAGCCGCCCTGGGGTCGGATGCCGCCGTGGACGCCGAGCCGCAACCACCGGTCGCGGCCATCAGCCCGAGGATGCCCAGGCTGATGTATCGGCGTGGCGAGAACCGGTGGGGTGTGGACACTCAGGGTTGCTGACCAATGTCTTTGAGCCGTCCCTTGGCCTCGTCATTCAGCGGGTCGCGCTTGATCGCCTCGCGGAAGGCCTTCCCCGCCGCCACCGTGTCGCCCTGCATCAGGCTGATGTTGCCGCGAAAGACATACATCCCCGACGATCCCGGAAACATCTCCTCGTTGAGTCCGAGCAATGCGAACGCCTCGGGAAACTTGCTGGCCCGCGCCAGCCGGAACGCCGAGATATTGAGGGTCGACTCCCCGAAATTGTAGGAGTCGGCGCCGTAGTACCGCTGGCGCAGCGCCTTGTAGGCGCGAATGGCGGAATCGGCGCCGGCCGATCCGGCGACCGTCTCCATCAGCGTCGAGAGCGGCATCGGAATGCTGACACCGCGGTGACAGGTGGCGCAGGTGACCTGAAGCCCCACCGCCGTGGGATTGGGGATCGAGTCGAGCCGGCGATTGATCTCTTCCACCATCAGCATCATCTGGCGCGCCACCTGCTTGGTGCGCTTCTGATCGCTGACGAAATCGTACTCGTTGATGGGGCGTCCCTCTTCACCGACATGGCAGAAGGTGCAGCGAACGCCCAGATAGGACGTGAAATTCCGCATCCGTCCGATCACATCCCGCACCGGGGTGGACTTGGGAATGACTTTGACGTTGACCAGAGAGTCGGGCGGAAACTTGTGAATCGTCTGGGCGGTAACGGCCGATGCGCAGGTCACCGCCAAGGCGATCGTCAGTCGAAGCTGCATGTCGCGTTCCCGTCTGGAGGGGGCTGGTTCACGCTCCAAATGTATCGTAGCCCGGGTCAACCCAAAGCAAGGTTTGTGTCAGGGATCGCACCTTCGACCGGCAACAGCATGGGCCGCTTCGGGGCGCGCCCATCACCCAGGCTTTTCCCCGTCGCCTGGCGCCAGATCCACGGCATGAGATAGC
>JBEPVJ010000451.1:0-2815 GCA_041691095.1 Gemmatimonadales bacterium | reverse complement strand
GAGCAATCCCATGATGCCTCCTCAGGCCAGGTCGAGAACTTGGGAGACTGCCTCGGTGAGCCGAGTCCAGTTGGCCTTCTCTTCGGCGAGCTGCTTCCGCCCGGCCGCGGTGATCGAATAGAAGCGGGCCCGCCGGTTGGTTTCGGTCACGCCCCACTCCGACTTGATCCAGCCGTCTTGCTCCATGCGGTGCAGGGCCGGATAGAGCGACCCCTCCTCGATGCGGAGGGTCTCTCCGGAAACGCTCTGCAGGTGGCTGGTGATCGCGTAGCCGTGCAGCCGGCGTCGGGAGAGGGTCTTGAGCACCAGCAGGGACAGGGTGCCCTGGAGGATATCGTTCTTGGGTCGCTTCATGACGCCTCCGCGAGAGGACATATATAGCTCGCTATGCCTAGCTAGCTATAGTATGCGGGAGGCCGCGCGACCGGTCAAGGGGAAGCGGCGGGAGCACCAGCACGCCGGTTTCGGCGGCGCCGGGGCCGGATCCGGTGAACACCTCCGCACCCCGGGTGTCCCCGGCATAACGGATCGCGATGGCCTCGACCTCCGGCTGGGCTTCCTCCCGGCCGAACACCGCCACCGTGCCCCCGCTTCCGCCGCCGGTGATCTTGGCGCCGAAGAGTCCCCGCTCCGGTCCGGCGGCCGCGACGAGCGCCACCAGGCGGTCGGTCCCCTCGCTTCCGAGGCCGCAGGCGCCGTAGCTCCGGTGCGATGCGTACATCAGCGCGCCCAGCTCCACCGCGGCCTCGGGTGCGCGATCGAGACGACCGAGCAGCTCGATGAAGCGGGTGACCCGGTGCTGTTCCCCAATGGGGTGGGCGGCGGCAGACCGCACCGGGTAGGATCGCCCGGGGCTCACGCGGGTTACCGAGTCGGTGATGCCGCCGAAGCGCGCCAGAAAATCGGTGCCGGTCATCTTCCTGGGCAGCAACTGTTCGAATCGGCTGGTAAAGTCCGCGAGGGGGATGTTGGCCAGGCAGCCACGCCAGACCGGGTCGTCGACCTGGACCTGCGGCCCGGCGAAGGTCCACGCAAGCCCCAGGGCATCGGCCAGGATACGATATCCCATGAAGGCAGCGGTGCGCACCGTGCCGTAGTCGGCCCCGGTCACGGCATGGCGGATGCCGGAGTCGATGCCGAAGAAGCGATAACCGGCAGGCACCAGCAGATGCCCCTCGATGAGACCGGGCTGGCAGCGCAGCTGGAGCAGGCGGTCCGTGACTCCGCAGGCGCTGGTCATCTGATCCATGATGCCGCACGGCGCACCGACGATATGGTTCTCCACCCACTGGCACCTGGTGGCCAGCTCGGGCGGTGTCAGCGCGATGCCGCACGCGGCTGCCACCGCGGCCATCGCCGCTACTTCCAGCGCCGCGGAGGAGGCGACGCCCTTTCCCTCGGGAACCGCCGAGTCCACCATGAGGCGAAAGCCCGGGAGGGAGGACGCTGCGGGGTCGGTGTCTCGAAGGCAGTCTCGTACGATGCCAGCGAGGTATGAAGCCCAGCGGCCATCCGAGCTGCTCGCGAACCATTCGCGAAGACGATCCGGACTGGCATCGGCTCCGATGAGCAGCGGCGCGAGATCGAGGCTGAAGTGCTCCCATCGGCCGGACCGACGGGATGCGAAGTCACATCGCGAGGCGCCTTGTCGCTGGACCAGCACCTGGGTCGCGCGGTCCAGGGGAAGCTCCAGCACCTGGGAGCCGCTGTAGTCGGCGATCCCGCCCATGACATCGAGCCGCCCTGGCGCCCGAGCGAGGTAGAGCGGCCCCGCGCCGGAGAAGAATTCCCGCACAACGGCATCCGAGTCGCCGCCGAGGGCCGCAAGGCGGTCGAGTCCGGGCTGGAACCATGCGATCTCCCGGGCGGAGAGCTCGGCCGGCGTTCGAAGGCGCATGGGGCGGATCAGGGCACCAGGCCGCGGCGCCGCAGCGCGCCTTCGAGCAACGGCTCGATGGCCTGGCGCAGCGTGGGGTTGGCGTAGCCGATCCAGGCCATATTGGCCTCGAGATCGATGGGCGCGTCGAGTGCCGAGCCGCCTGGACCGGTCAGGACAACGCCCAGGGCCTGTGCGATCAGGATGGTACAGAGATCGTAGGGATGACAGCAGAGCTCGGCGCCCACCAAGGGGCGAAGGTCCGCAATGAAGCGATCATGTCCGGCCATGAGCTCGTAGAGCTGCCCGCCGGTCGAGGCGTACTGATCCTCGAACACGGTGGCCTTGCCGGGACCCGAGGGCGCCAGCGCCGCGGCGAGCTCGTCATCGATCGAGGCGAGCACGTCCCGCGCGCCGGGAAAGAAGCGGACCACCGAGGCATAACCATGGGCAACGCTCGGCGCCTTTGATGGCGAAAGCAGGAGTGGCCGATCACGCCGGGCAATTCGATCGTGGCGCCGAGCGGTCACCGCGCCACCGTGGAACGCCCAGAGCTGATCAGACAGGTGCTGCTTGACCAGCGGAATCTCGGTCTGGACCGCGAGCACGATGTCGCTGAGCCGGGTGTCCGCGCCCCGATTGGGGGCCAGCCCGGTCAGAATCCATCCGCTTCGTTTCTGATACATGAGGCCGCGGGTGCCGTCGATCGGATCCACCAGCAGCTTCCAGACGCAGCTCCCGTCGGGAGTGCCCCGGGGCAGCGTGAGCGACCCGCCCGGCAGCCCCTCGGCAACGAGGTGGATGGGCGCCGCGCGCGCGATCTCCTCGAGCCCCGCGATCAGGACCTCTTCACTCACTTTGTCGATCGCGTAGATGGTGTCGCCTGGCTCATCCGAGGCGACCTGTTGCAGGTCCGCGGACGCGCGGTGCGTCGTCGCT
>JBEPVJ010000450.1:0-2815 GCA_041691095.1 Gemmatimonadales bacterium | reverse complement strand
GCGGCCGAAGTCGAGGTTCAGTGCCACGACTCCCGGATACATCAGCGGCCCGGCGTCGTACACCTCGACTACACCACGCTCGGCCAGCGCGGCGGCGCCCACCTGAAAGGCGCGGATGATATCGCTATCTGCAGGAGCCGGGAGCCGGGCGGTCAGGAGCTCGTTGGCCCGCTCCAGCAGGATGCCGGAGGGCTCGCCCGAAGGCAGCCGGACGATCGTGCCACCTTCGGGGTCGATGCTCTCGCGGGTTATGGCGCCGGCCGCCAGCGCTCTCGCATTGAGCCAGCCGGCGTGCCCGTCGGTGCGGGCCAGGAAGACAGGGTTCTCGGGTGCGGCGCGGGTCAGCGGATCACTGGTCGGCAGTGACTGGGTGCCCCAGCTGGCCTGGCTCCATCCGGTGCCGAAGATCCAGGCGCCCTTCGGCAGGCCGGCGGCGCGGGCGCGGACCAGCGACTCGACCTCCGCCATGGATGTCACAGTGGAGAGATCGATGGCGAGTCGGCCATGACCGCGCTGATTGAGAATGGCCATACCGATGTTGAAGAGATGCGCATGATGATCGGTAAACGCCGGCGCCACGACCTCCCCTTTGAGATCGAGCACGGAGCGCGGAGTACCCCAGGCCCGGTCGAGGGAGTCAGCCATTCCCATGACTTTGCCGTCCCGTAACGCGATCACGCTGAAGACCCTGCGGGCCGAGTCGAGCGTCATCACCCGGGCGTGGGTGAGGACCAGGTCGGGGCCTCGTTGCGCATCTTGCCACGCGATGGAAAGGAATACCAAAAGCAGGGTCAGGGTCGCTGCGGGGTGGGATCGGAGTAGTTTACGGGCCATGCCCAAGAGAATACTTGCCGCACTGGGAGCCGGGGTAGTGCTGGGATTCGGCAGCGCCGCGGCTCAGCAGCCGATTCGGGGATTTTCCGCCGATGCTGCCCGCACCGAGCTGGCGCTCGAGGCTCGGCTCTCTTCCGCGCTCAGCCGGGATTCGACCGGCGGCTTCTTCCGGTTTCTCACCGACCGGCCCCACCCCGCCGGCACCCTCCGGAATAAGGAGCTGGCCGAGTACGTGGCGGAGCGGCTGCGCCAGTACGGCTGGGAGGATGTAAAGCTGATCAGGTACGATGTCCTGCTGCCCTGGCCTGAACGGGTTAGGGTGTCGATGGTGGCGCCCACGCAGTACCAGGCGACACTGACCGAAGACCCGTACCCCGTCGACAAGGACAGCTACCAGGACGCCGGCCCGACCTACCTCGGCATGTCCGCCTCGGGAGACGTGACCGGCGAGTTGATTTACGCCAGCAGCGGCAATCCCGCCGACTACGAATGGCTCAAGTCTCAGGGCATCGACCCCGCCGGCAAGATCGCGCTGGTGCGCTACTCGAATCCCTACAGCTACCGGGGGTTCAAGGCGCTGACCGCCGAGCACTATGGCGTCAAGGCGATGCTGATCTATTCCGACCCCGCCCAGGACGGTTTTACCAGAGGCCCGGTATTTCCCGGCGGGCCGTGGGGCCCGGACAGCCATATCCAGCGCGGCGCCATCACCTATGACTTCATCGTTCCGGGAGACCCGCTGACTCCGGGGTGGGCTTCGGTGGACGGCGCCCGCCGCATCAACGAGGCGGAGGCCCGGTCGGTGCCGAAGATTATCGCCGTGCCGATGTCCGCGCGGGATGCCAGGCCCTTGCTCGAGGCGCTGGGCGGCCCCGAGACCCCGGCGGAGTGGCACGGCACCCTCCCGATCAGATATCGCGCCGGGCCAGGTCCGGCCACCGTGCACGTCGAGGTGAAGATGGACGGCAAGACCCGCTCGATCTGGGACGTCGAGGGGCGGATAACCGGCGCGGTCGAGCCGGAGAAGACCGTCGTTCTGGGCAACCATCGAGATGCCTGGGTATTCGGCGCGGTGGATCCGAGCAGCGGCACCGCCACTCAGCTCGAGCTCGCCAGGGTGCTGGGTGGACTCCTCAAGGAGGGGCAGCGGCCGCGCCGCACCATCGTGATGGCCAACTGGGATGCCGAGGAATGGCACCTCACCGGATCCACCGAGTGGGGCGAGCAGCATGCCGCCGCGCTGTCGGCCAACGCGGTGGCGTATCTCAACGTGGACGGCTCGACCAGCGGCTCGCACTTCGGCGCGAGCGCGGTGGCGAGTCTCAATCACCTGGTGACGGAGGCGGTTCGGGATGTTGCGGATCCGGCCGGCAAATCGGTGCTCGACACCTGGGCCGCCAACCAGTGGGGTGGCGCCACGCGTCCCGATTCCCTCGGCCTGGTGGAGAACAAGCTCGGCAGCGGATCGGACTACACCGTCTTCCTGAATTTCCTGGGCGTTCCGATCGTGGATATGGAATTCGGCGGGCCCTACGGCGTATACCATTCAATCTACGACGACTACTACTGGATGACCCACGCCGGTGATCCCGGCTTTCGCTACATGACCACCATGGCCGACGTGTGGGGCCGCATGGCGCTCCGACTGGCCAACGCGCCGGTGGTGCCGATCGAATATCGCCAGATGTCAATGCGGCTGGGCCAGTTCGTCGATGAGCTCGCCGGGTTACCGGGAGCGGCGGCCCAGCTCGATCTGAAACCGCTCCGGCGCGCGGTCGCGGAGTTCGGAACGGCGGCCGGCTCGGTGAGCGACGAAGCGAGCGCCGCCGCCACTTCCACCGACCCGAGCCGCCTGGCAAGCGTCAACCGGCGTTTGATGACGGCGGAGCGGCAGTGGCTCCTCACTGACGGGATCCCGGGACGGCCATGGTTCAAGCATGCCCTCTACGCGCCGAAATTCACCTACGCGGCGATGGAGCTG
>JBEPVJ010000449.1:0-2825 GCA_041691095.1 Gemmatimonadales bacterium | reverse complement strand
CGCCGTGGGAGGGCAGACCGCGTTGCGCGACGATCCGCGGCTCACCGCGCGCGGTCCAATCGTGCCCCGGGTGTCGCCGGTCCGCGTGATCTTCGAGGGCGCCGATCCCCTTCCTGCGAGCCTTGCCATCTTCGCTCCCGGGGCGGAAACCATCGTGGTGACCCCGAGGGAGCGCGCGGCCGACTGCCGCAAGCGCCTCCGCGAGGCCGCCGCTGTCGTCCTGCCCGCTGATACGCTGGCCGGCGCGCTCTCGGCGCTGCGCGAATCGGGGGTGGCTTCGCTGCTGGTGGAAGGCGGCGGACGGCTGGCCGGCGCCCTGCTGGGTGAACGCCTGGTGGATCGTTTCTACTGGATCCAGAGCCCACTCTGGCTGGGCGACGCCGGGGTGCCGGCCGCCACGGGATGGGACGCGCCGGAGCTGGCCCTTGCCGAGCGGTGGACCGTGGTGGACCGCCGTGCCCTGGACAGCGATACCCTGCTCGTACTGGATCGGAAGCGATGTTCACCGGCATCGTGACGGCGGTCGGAATGATTCGCAGCGTCGAGCCGTGGGACGACGGCCTCGATCTCTGGATCACCGCGTCGTACACCGACGTGGCGGAGGGCGAGAGCATCGCCGTGGCGGGTGCCTGTCTGACGGTGAGTGGGATGGGGGAAGGATGGTTCCGGGTTCACCTGGTTCCCACCACGCTGTCGCGCACTCGATTCGGAGAGATCCGGAGTGGCGCCCGGGTTAACCTGGAGCGCGCCGTGCTGGCCGGCAGTCCGCTGGGGGGGCACCTGGTCCAGGGCCATGTCGACGGGATCGGTACGGTCACCGCCGTCCGGCGGGAGCGGGACGCGCTCCTGATCGACATCGAGGTACCTGCTGCGGTCGCCGACTCCAGCATTCCGCTGGGATCGGTCACGGTGGAAGGCGTCAGCCTCACCGTCAACGCGATCCCCCGGCATGGTATCATTCAGGTGTCGCTAGTGCCGTTTACCGTCGAGCACACCACGCTGGGAACGCTGGCCGCCGGCGACCGGGTTCATGTGGAGGGGGATGTGATCGGGAAATACGTTCGGGCGTTCATGGGCCGGACCGAGGGCCGCTAGCCACCATGCCTCTGGGAACCATCGCGCAAGCCATCGCCGACCTTCGCAACGGCAAGCTCATCGTCGTGGCCGATGACGAGGATCGCGAAAACGAGGGAGACCTCATCTGCGCCGCGCAGATGATCACCCCCGACCTCGTCAACTTCATGACGCTCCACGGCCGTGGGCTGCTCTGCCTGGCGCTCACCGCGGAGCGCTGCGAGGAGCTCGAGCTGCCGCAACAGGTGGGTCGCAATACCGACGAGCACGGCACCGCCTTCACCGTCACGATCGACGCCGATCGGCGCTTCGGTGTCACCACCGGCATCTCCGCCGCCGATCGCGCGGCGACCATTCACGTCGCCATTAACCCCGCGACCCTCCCCGGCGACCTGCGGCGGCCGGGACACATTCCGCCGCTACGCGCTCGGCCCGGCGGCGTGCTGCAGCGGGTGGGCCATACCGAAGCGGCGGTGGACATGGCGCGGCTGGCCGGGTTGTATCCGGCCGGCGTCATCTGCGAGATCCTCAATACCGACGGGAGCATGGCGCGGGTGCCCGAGCTGCACACCTTCGCCGAGCGGCACACTCTCACCTTCGTCACGGTGGCGCAGCTTGTGGCGGAGCGGCTGCGCTCCGAGCGGCTGGTGCACCGAGTGGCCGAGGCGTCGCTCCCGACCGAGTTCGGTGAATTCACCGTCGTCGGGTACCGCAACGATGTGGACAGCGCCGAGCATGTCGCGCTGGTGTACGGAGAGGTGGACGGGGCCGAGGACGTGCTGGTGCGAATGCACTCCAAATGCCTCACGGGCGATGTTTTCCACTCGCTGCGCTGCGACTGCGGCCCGCAGCTCGCCGCAGCGATGAAGATGATCGTCGCGGCGGGCCGGGGTGCGGTGGTGTACCTCGACCAGGAGGGTCGCGGCATCGGGCTGCTGAACAAGCTCCGGGCTTATGCGCTGCAGGACCAGGGCAACGACACCGGCGAGGCCAATGAGCGGCTCGGCTTCGCGCCCGACCTGCGAAACTACGGCATCGGGGCGCAGATCCTCCGGGACCTTGGGCTCTCCACCATCAGGCTGATGACCAACAACCCCCGCAAGGTGGTAGGGCTCGATGCATACGGCCTGACCATCGTCGAGCGGGTGCCACTGGCCACCGATCCAACCAGTCACAATCGTTCCTACCTCGACGCCAAGCGCGACAAGCTCGGCCACTTCCTCTTTCACTGACGGCCCCCGTGGCGGAAATCAGCGGACAACTCGCCCCGGTGGGGCGGATCGGCATCGTGGTGAGCCGCTATCACGAGCGAGTCACCGCGCGACTGCTCGCGGGCGCGCGCCGCTGCATCGCGGAAGCCGGCATCGCCGAGGCGGAGGTGGACGTGGTGTGGGTCGCGGGCGCCTTCGAGCTCGGCAGCGCCGCCGCCGCGCTGATCGAGACCGGCCGCTATGCCGCGCTGGTGGCGCTCGGTGTCGTGGTGCGGGGGGAGACTCCGCATTTCGATTTTGTCGCGGGAGAAACCTCGCGCGCGCTCGGGATGCTTGCCACTGCCCACGCCTTCCCGGTCGGCTTCGGGTTGCTCACCGTGGATACGATGGACCAGGCGATGGCCCGCGCCGGTGGCGCCGCAGGGGACAAGGGATTCGACGCGGCGGACGCCGCCATCCGCACCGCCGACGCCTTGCGACAGGTCCGGCGCGGATGACCATACGGCCAGAGACCCGCGCGCGGGCCCGTGCCCTTCAGCT
>JBEPVJ010000448.1:0-2827 GCA_041691095.1 Gemmatimonadales bacterium | reverse complement strand
CGTCTCGCCCTTGCTGACTGAAGAGCCGCTGGTGGCGACATTCACCGTGTCGGCCGACAGTCGCTTCTCGGCGAACTCGAAGGAAATCCGGGTCCGGGTCGAGGCTTCGAAGAAGAGATTGACGATGGTCTTGCCGCGGAGCGCCGGCACCTTCTTGATGGGCCGCTCGCTCACTTCCTTGAACGGCTCCGCGGTGTCCAGGATGAGGAGGATCTGCTCGGCCGACAGATATTCCAGCCCGACCAGGTCTTTGCCGAGGACTGGGGCGGTCACAGCGGCCCTCCCCGCACCAGATCGACAGCATCGCGCCCGTCGAGCTCTTCGACCGCTACATCCACCCGGTCATCGGGCCCGGTCTCCACGTTGAGACCCACGAAATCCGCCTGAATTGGAAGTTCCCGGCCGCCGCGGTCCACCAGCACCCCCAGAAGAATGCGGCGGGGCCTGCCGAAATCGGCAAGCTCGTCGAGCGCGGCGCGGATGGTCCGGCCGGTGTACAGGACGTCATCAATGATGACGACGGTACGGCCTTCGAGCTGCCCGGGAAGGCTGGTGACCCCCACGCGTGGAATCGGGCCAACGGCGGAGAGGTCATCGCGGTAGAGTGTGATGTCCAGCTTGCCCAGGGGAATTTCCCGCTTCCCGCTTCTGGCGTCCCACTGACCGATCAGCGAGGCCAGCCGGGCCGCCAGCTCCACCCCGCGCCGCTGGATACCCACCAACACCAAGCCCTCGGTCCCCCCGCATTTCTCAATGACCTCACCGGCAATACGCTCGAGGGAGCGCGCCATGGCTGGGGCATCGAGGAGCCGGGTGACCGAGGGCATCTCTGGCGACAAGCTACATCAGGGCACCGTGTATCTCAAGCCGGCAGTCACGGTGCGGGGCTGCCCGGGCACCACGAAATCCCCCGCCCGGAGCTCGGCGTAGCGGCGGTTGGCGAGATTCCGGAGGCCCACGGAGGCCTCCACGCGTCCGAAGGTGTAGGCGCCGCTCAGGTGGAAGAGCGCGTAGGCCGGCTCCGTCTCTCCCGGCGCGTCGAAGGGACTGTACGGCCCGACGACATTGCTGCCGAGCTGCAGCTGCCACCGAGCCGTGGCCGGCTCCAGATCGAGTACCAGGGAGCCGACATACTTCGCCGTGTTGAAGACCCGCGCGCCGGAGAGGGTGTCGCCGTCTTCAGTGACCATGATGCGATACCTGGCGTCGAGGAAGGTCCAGTTGGTCGCGACCCGCGCGACCTTCCCGAGCTTTGACTGCAACGAGAGCTCGACCCCCTGACGCCGGCTGGCGCCCCCGCTCGCCGAGGTGAGCGTGATCGGATCGAACGTCTGCTCGTTGCTGACGTCCATCCGGAATACCGAGAGGGTGGCACTGGTCTGATCGCGATCGAGCTTGAGACCCGTTTCGTACGACCAGGCCGTGATGAATGGGAGCGTGGGATCGCGGATCACGCCGTCGGTCTGACGGAACCCGCGCGAAACGTTGGCATAGGCACCGAACGTCTGGGACAGCCGGACCAGGACGCCTAGCTTGGGAGACACCAGGGAACGGGTGGCGGTGCCGGTTTCCCCGGCATCGGGCGTAACCCGCGCCTGCAGCAGGTCCACCCGGCCGCCCAGGCTGAGCTTGAGCCAGGAAGCAATGTCCTCGGACGACTGCAGGAATAGCGCGCCCGAGGCCTGGGAGGCCGCCACCAGGTCCTGGGCCGAATCGCGCACCCGCTGGGTCACGAACCAGTTCTGATAATTCGAGTGGTCCCAGCGGCCCTCGGCGCCCACCGTGAGTTCGGTGCTGCCGTGCGCCCAGGACAGTGCGCTGGTTCCGCCAAATCCCACCCGCCGGTCCTCCTCTTCGACCTGGCTGCCGGTGCCCTCGGTGGTACCGCCTTCTCGCGGCGTGGTCAGGAACAGCTGCCACCGCCCCTGGGTAGCGTAGGCGGTGCTGCGCCACAGACTGGCGCCCGACAGCACCCGCAGGCTGACCCGCTCCTGGGCCCGATGCTTGTAGCCGCCATCGGTCGGGTCGGAGATGTGCGAGAACTCGCGGGCGGCGAACTGCCCGGTGGTGAGAAAGCCGGGAGAATCCCAACCTACTGCGTACAGCTCGACTCCAGCATCGACCGTCGCCGACGACGAGACATCCCGCACGACGCGCAGGTGGGCCTGGCCCAGCTGGTAGCCGCTGTTGGGCCGCCAGCCCTCCTCGCGCATGCCTCGCACCGCGATCACCCCACCCGAGTGATCCCGGTCCCATCCCGAGAGCAGCGACGCATCCACCCGGCCGTAGGAGCCGCCCTGCACCTGGAGCTCGCCCCCGCGGGTGCGTTCCAGGGTCCGCACGTTTACCACGCCGGCCATCGCGAAATTCCCATAGAGCGGGCTGGTGGGACCCTTGAAGATCTCGATGCTTTGCACCGCCTGGGGAAACATCAGGCTCCAGTCGTTGTACCCCTCGGCGTGGCCGTTGACCGGCTCGTTGATCGGGACACCATCAATCCAGAGGGCGATGTCGGTCGAATGGTCCGAGGAGAAGCCCCGCAGCGAAGCATTGGACGCAAACCCCGGGCCCTGCCCCTGGTCGTGGACCTCGAGACCCGCCACCTGGCGAAGCCGGTCGTACGCGTTAAGCGCCGGCACGGAGCGAAAGAGCAGGCGTGGGATGCTCACCGTGCTCGAAGGATCGCTGCGCCGCGCGGGAGCAGCAGTGACGGTGATCTCGTCGAGCCGGGGCGGCTTGGGTGCCGTGGTATCGGGAGCGGCGGGCTGCTGCGCGTCGGCCGCTGGGGCTGTCGATATCAGCAGTGCCCACGCGACGAGCGCAGGGC
>JBEPVJ010000447.1:0-2839 GCA_041691095.1 Gemmatimonadales bacterium | reverse complement strand
CCGTTTTCCTGGGGAGCGGCGGATTCCTGGTGCTGGCCGATGCGGTCGCACGGACCGTGGTCCGCCCGATCGAGCTCCCGGTCGGCGTGGTGACCGCCCTGGTGGGCGTTCCCCTCTTCGCCGTGATGCTCCGGAAGTCACTGCGATGATCCTCCAGGCGGAAGGCGCGACCGTATGGTACCCCGGAGCTTCCGGGCCCGCGGTCCAGGACGTAGACCTGACGCTGGCCCCCGGAGAAATGATGGCAGTGGTCGGGCCCAATGGCGGCGGCAAGACATCCCTGGTGCACGGAATGCTGGGGCTGGTGCCATTGCGTGGGGGCCGGGTTACGCTGGAGGGCCGGTCGATCGCGGCCTGGACCAGGAAGGAGCTGGCACAGCGTGTCTCCCTGGTGCCCCAGCGCGAGGACACGCCATTCTCCTGGCGAGTGGAAGAGATGGTCGGGTTTGGCCGCTATGCGCACCTGGGGCCGCTCAGTCCGATGAGTCCCGCGGATCATGAGGCGATCGAGCAGGCGCTGGTCCGTTGCGACATCACCGGACTCCGCCGCCGGACGGTGGAAACGCTCTCCGGCGGCGAGTGGCAGCGGGTTCGCATTGCGCGGGCGCTGGCGCAGACGCCCGCGCTGCTGGTGCTCGACGAGCCAACCGCGTCCCTCGATCTCGGTCATGAGATGGAGTTGTTCGAGCTGATCGCCGCGCTGGTGAAAGAAGGACTCTCGGCGCTAGTCGTCACCCACCACCTCAACCTCGCGGCGCGCTATGCCGATCGGATGCTGCTCATCGAGTCCGGCCGGGTGGTGGCCGCCGGCACTCCCGTCGAAGTGATGCGACCGGATTTGCTCTCCCGCGTCTTCCGCTGGCCGGTTTCGGTCGCCAGTCTGGAGGGGGCGCCCCACGTCGTCCCGGCCCGGCAGGATTCTCGCGGGGGGCGTTAGCTTTAGGTCCATGCGGTGCCGAACTTTTCTGCTGGGCCTGCTCGCCGCCAACCTCGCGGGGTGCGCGGCCACGACCCCCTCGACTCCGTTGGCCGAGGAGAGTCTCGTCGTCCTCAATGCGGGCGACGGCACTCTCACGATTCTTCCCGTCAATACGCTGGAATCACCGCGCACGATCGCGCTGGGGAACCTCCGGGGGATGCCGCTGGCGCTGGCGGCCCGGAACGCTCGCGCGCTGGTCACCACCGGCGCGGCCAGTACGGTCGCAGTCGTCAATCTTTCTTCCATCAATTTCGTGACGGAGTATCGGCTCGCGCCGGCCGGCGGTGCCGGGGGAGCGGCATTTGTCGATGATACCCTCGCCTATATCACCAATACGCTGAACGACCGGGCAACCCGTATCAACCTTCGCACCGGCGACACCGCCAGCGTGGCCGTCGGTCGCGCGCCGATCGCGGTGACAGTGACCCGGGGTCGGGTCTATGTCACCAATGCGAACGTGGACCTCGTGTGCGCCGGACCGTTGCCCTGCGTCCGGGGCCCGAGCTGGCTCACCGTAATCGACCCCGACCGGAATGAAGTGCTCGACTCGATTCCACTCCCGGGGCCCGGTAATGCCTCCGCCATTCTCGTCGGTCCCGATGGCCTGATCTATGTGATGAATTCCGGCCCCGGTGGAAATGACCCGGGGCGGCTGAGCATCGTCGATCCAGTGCTCCATCAGGAGGTCGGCAGTTTTGCGGGATTCGGCGTGCTTCCGGGCCGGATGGCCAGTGACGGCCGCGAGCGGCTCTTCATCACTTCGGAGAGCGAGGGGCTGATGGAGTTCAATACCCGCACCCGTCGAGTGGTGCGTGGCGCAGGAGGAGGCATTCCATTGCTGCACGGCGTCGCGTCGGCCGTCGACGCCGATGGGCTGGTGTATGCCGTCGAAGCGGGAGGATGCGGCACCGGTGCTCCGGGCCGCGTGCGGGTGTTCCACCCCGACCTGACCGAAGCTCACGTGGTGCCCGCCGGCGTCTGTCCCGCCGACGCCGCGGTGGTCAACCTGCCCCCGCTCCCGTAAGCCCGGGGCGTGCCCCCGATCTCCACCCCCGCCATCGTTCTCACCACGATCCGCTACGGTGAGACGTCCAAGATCGCCCGGCTGGCCACGCGGGACCTGGGTGTGCAAAGCGCCATCGCGAAGGGCGCCCTCCGGCCCAGGAGCAAGTTCGGCAACGCCCTCCATCTCCTGAGCGAAGGCCACGCCACCTTGCTGCTGTCACGGAGCAGCGACCTGCACACCCTCACCCAGTTCGATCCTCGCCATGTATGGACCGGACTGGGTGAACGGATGGACCGGTTCGCGGCCGCGTCCCTCCTCTCGGAGCTGATGCTGCGCTTCGCTCCCGCCACGCCGCACCCCGAGAGCTACGATCTCTTCCGCGATGCGCTGGCGGTCCTCGAGGCGGCGCCGGCCGCCGCGGTCGAGCCGCTCGGCCTCCGCACGCTCTGGCGCCTGGTGGCGGTCCTCGGCTTCGCGCCTTCGCTCGAAGCCTGTGCCCGTGACGGCGCGCCCCTCCCGGATAACACGCCGGTCTGCTTTTCGGCCCGGGATGGAGGGATTCTCTGCGCCTCCTGCGCGCGGGGAACCGTCGGCGCTGAGCTGAAGCCAGCCGACCGTGCGGACCTCGCGGCTTTTCTCGACCCCGACGCCGAGCTGCCCTCGCTCGGCGAGCCGCACCTCGCGGCGCACCGGCGGCTGCTCGAGCGGTACATCCGCCATCACCTGGCCGAAGGCGCGCCGCTGCCTGCGCTGGCGTTCTGGCTGGACCGCAGCTGGACCGCGGCATGATCATCGGCACCGCCGGGCACATCGATCACGGCAAATCGGCGCTGGTGAGCGCGCTCACCGGCCGC
>JBEPVJ010000446.1:0-2839 GCA_041691095.1 Gemmatimonadales bacterium | reverse complement strand
CCATAGGCCTCGAGCGCCCACACTTCCATTTCACCGAACCGCTGTCCGCCGAACTGCGCCTTGCCCGCCAGCGGCTGCTGGGTGACCAGGGAATAGGGTCCGATGGACCGCGCGTGGATCTTGTCGTCCACCAGGTGCGACAGCTTGAGCATGTAGATCGCTCCGACCGTCACGTCGCTCTCGAAGGCCAGGCCGGTGCGCCCGTCCCGCAGGCGAACCTTGCCGGCCGGCGTAAGCCCGGCAGCCCGGATGAGCTCGTCCGACGCGGCGCTGACTTCCGCCGCACCCGACTTGCCCTTGAGCAGCGCGGCCAGCGCGGGCCGTCCGGAGTCTTCCAGCGTGGCCGTCGCATCCATGGCGGCCAGCTTTTCCAGCTCCTTGAGCGCCGCTTCCCGTCCCTTGCCTACGGCACCGGCCTCGGTGCGGTGGTAACCCGCCTCGTAGCCGCGCTGGGTGATCTGCCGGGCCGCCAGCTCCTTGGCCGCGGCCACCAGGTACGCCTTCACCTGGTCGTACAACTCCTTGGTCTTGGCGCCGCCCTTGGCCAGCAGCTCGATGCCCGACGCGTCCAGCGTGGCGCCCGCCACCCCGGTCCGCTTGAGGTCCGCCACCACCACGTCGATCAGCGCGGCATCGGGCGCCGGCGCCTTGTGGGTGAGGCGCAGGCCGTCGCCGGCCCAGCGCAAGCCGGCCAGCCGCATCAGCACGCCGATCTCGCCCTCGTCCGCCCCGCGGAACACCGGGGTCTTGGCCTTGAAGCCCAGCATCTGGGCGCACCAGCCGAGGTGGGTCTCGAGAATCTGACCCACGTTCATGCGGCTGGGGACGCCCAGCGGGTTGAGCACGATATCCACCGGCGTACCGTCGGGGAGGAACGGCATATCCTCCTCCGGCACGATCCGGGCGACGATACCCTTGTTGCCGTGACGGCCGGCCATCTTGTCGCCGACCGAGATCTTTCGCTTTTCACCGAGATACACCTTCACCAGCTGGATCACGCCGGGGGGCAGCTCGTCGGGCTGGAGGATCTTGTCGATCTGATCCTCGGCCTTCTCTTCCACCCGGGCCCGCTCCCGCGCCGCGGCGTCGATGGTCGCCCGGATACGATCGTTGGCGCTGCGATCCGACAGCCGCAGCGTTTTGAGGTCGACCTCGGTGAGGTCGATGCCGAAGAGCCGGTCCGAAGTGAGCGTGGTACCGGCGGGAAGGAACTCCTCCACCGTGCCCGCCTTGAGCATCAAGGCCACCGAGTTCCCCGTCAGCAGCGCGCGGAGCTCGTTTAGCATCACCTCATTGATCCGGTTCTTCTCTTCGTGCTCGATCCGGCGCACCTCGCCGATCCGCTCGCCCCGGTCCTTCTCGACGACCTGATCCTCGATCCGGCTGAAGATCTTCACGTCGATCACAGTGCCCTTCATGCCCGGCGGCACCTTGAGCGAGCTGTCCTTCACATCCTTGGCCTTCTCACCGAAAATGGCGGTGAGGAGCTTCTCTTCCGGCGACAGCTCGGTCTCTCCCTTGGGCGTGATCTTGCCCACCAGGATATCGCCCGGTTTGACGTGGGCGCCGATCCGGATGATGCCGCGCTCGTCCAGGTCCACCAGCGCCTCATCGGAGACGTTGGGGATTTCCCGGGTGATTTCTTCCTGGCCGCGCTTGGTGTCTCGCACGTGCAGCTCGAGCTCCTGGATGTGGATCGACGAATAAACGTCGTCCTTGACCAGCCGCTCCGACAGCACGATGGCGTCTTCGAAGTTGTGTCCATACCAGGGCATGAACGCCACGGTCACGTTGCTGCCCAGGGCCAGCTCGCCGGCCTCGGTGGCGGCGCCGTCGGCCACGATCTGGCCATCGGCCACCCGCTCACCCTCCTGCACCAGGGGCCGCTGGTTAATGGCGGTGTCCTGATTGGTGCGCCAGTACTTCTTGACCCGGTACCGATCGACCTGCGCGAGCCGGGCCAGCGGCTGTTCTCCAATCGGAGACTGCCCTTCCCCGCTGTCGATGATGATCTCGTCCGCGGTCACCCGCGTGACCACTCCGCCACGCCGTGCGGCGATGACGGCGCCCGAGTCCCGGGCCACCTTCTCCTCCAGCCCGGTGCCAACCAGCGGCGCCTGGGGGAAGAGCAACGGCACCGACTGCCGCTGCATGTTCGAGCCCATAAGGGCGCGGTTCGCGTCGTCGTGCTCCAGGAACGGAATCAGCGCCGCGGCGATGGACACCAGCTGCTCCGGACTCACGTCGATGAAGTCGATCCGGCTGGGCGGCAGGAGCGGGTAGTCGTCTCCCTTGCGGCAGAGGACCAGGCTGTCGACAAACTTGCCGTCGGCATCCAGAACCGCGTTGGCCTGCGCCACCGTGTAACCCTCTTCCTCACTGGCCGAGAGCCACCGGATGTCGTTGCCGACCCGGCCGTCCTTGACCACGCGGTAGGGCGTTTCGATGAAGCCCAGCTCGTTGATCCGGGCAAAGGTCGAGAGGCTGGTGATCAGGCCGATGTTCGGGCCTTCCGGCGTCTCGATCGGGCACATCCGGCCGTACTGCGAGTAGTGCACGTCGCGGACTTCGAATCCGGCGCGCTCCCGTGTCAGGCCGCCGGGTCCGAGAGCGGAGAGCCTCCGCTTGTTGGTCAGCTCGGCCAGCGGGTTGGTCTGGTCCATGAACTGCGACAGCTGGGACGACCCGAAGAACGCCTGAATCACCGCGGAGACCGTCCGGGCATTGACCAGATCGTCCAGCGAGATCTTTTCCGGATCGGAGTTGATGCTCATCCGCTCCTTGACCAGCCGCGCCATGCGCGAGAGGCCGACCGAGAACTGGTTGGCGATCAGCTCGC
>JBEPVJ010000445.1:0-2849 GCA_041691095.1 Gemmatimonadales bacterium | reverse complement strand
CACCGTAGCCGCGGCGGGTTGATAACTGGGCGCAGGGATGGCAGCCGGTGGAGCAGGCGGGGCTGTCGGCGGCGGGGCGGCCGGGCGAGCGGTCGGAGGAGCAAAGGCTGGAGCCGGAGGGCTGGCCGGCCGATATGACGGGGCCGGGCTTCCGGGAGCGGCCGGGGGCACGACGGTCGGGCGCGCGACCACGGGAGCCCGCGGAACCGCGGGGGCCGTCGCGGGGGGTGGCGGCGGCGCAACCCGGGTTACGGGGTGCGGGGGAGCGGCCACCACCGGCGGCGCGACAGGTGCCGGGGCCTGAGACATCGGCCTCGGCTCGGAGGGGGTCGCGGGGGTTTCCGGGACGCGCCGAACCCAAAACACTCCGGCACACACCGAGCAGCGAGCCCGCACGCCATCCACCGGGACCTTGGCCGGGTCCACCCGGAATACGGTCTGGCACTGCGTGCAGGTGGCGTTCATCCTTTTTCGCCCGTGGAATCACGTTGCGCCGGGGCGCCAGGCCCGCGCTCCTCGTCGGCGCGTCCCTGCCGGCGATCGACTACGTAGACCGACCCGGGGAGTGTCTTGGCGTAGCTCTTCATTTCAGTAGCCAGCTCGCTCACCTCGGCCGGATGCGCGAAAGTTCGGTGACGGTTGGTGACGATGCCGACCGACAGTGTCATGAGCGGCACTCGATGAAGCTGCCCGCGCCGGTCCTTGCCGAAGAAATAGCCGGCGCGGCGATCCTGCTCATTGTATTGGAACGGCACCAGGGAGTCGAACACCGCGAGAATCTCGCCGCAAACCGGGCTGATGTCCGCCGCCGGGATGATAAAGATAAAATCGTCGCCGCCAATATGTCCCACGAATCCCCGCCCTCCCAGCAATCCCTTCACGACGTCGTGAAGGATACGGGAGAGGATGTAGATCACTCGATCGCCGTCGTAGTAGCTGTAGCGATCGTTGTATTCCTTGAAGTGATCCAGATCGGCGTAGCAAACCGCGAATTCCTGGTCCCCTTCGAGGCGACGGCGAATTTCCCGCTCGATCTCGGTAGTGCCGGGCATTCGGGTGCTGGGGTGCACCGAAACGTCCCGCTGGGTGCGCACCAGCAAGGCATCCAGCCGGGCCCGCTGCTCCTCGAGCGGAAACAAGCCGGTAAGAATTTCGTCCGCGCCGGCGGCGAACCAGCCCTGGATCTCGTCGGCGTCGTGGGAGCCGGCTAGGATCAGCGCGGGAATGATTGCGGTAAAAGGGTCGCTCTTGAGCCCGCGGACCAGACTCAGCCCGGCCTGACCCATGCGATCTGCATCGATGAACAGCAGGCAGGGATGGCCCCGAAGCACGATCGATTCGACCTGGGCGGCGTCCGCGTGGACTTCCAGGGGAAAGCTCCGCCCCAGAGCCCACTCGCGAACCAGGTCCGGGACAGCCTCCCCGACCGGTCCGAAGAACAGAATGGTCGGACGAGTCCGCACCCCGTAATCCTTCGTAAGAGTTTACGCCCAAGCAACTTAGGGCGGTGTGGCTTCCGAGTCAATCAGAGGAAGAACGCCGCCGCCCCCACCATTCCATAGAGCGCCAGCAGTTGTGCGCCTTCGAACCAGTGCGATTCCCCATCCAGCGTGATGATCGCTACGACGATCGTCGATACCGCGAGCGCGACCACCTCCAGCGGCGTGAAGACGAGGTTCACCGGGACATGGAGCACGAGTCCCGCCAGAACCAGCAGCGGCGCGACCAGGAGCGCCACCTGCGTGCTCGAGCCAAGTGCAATTTGCAGCGCGAGGTCGGTTTTTCCTGCACGCGCAACGACCACCGCCGTCGCGTGCTCGGCGGCGTTGCCGATGATCGGGATGATGATCAGACCGAGGAAAGTCTGGGACAGCCCCAGCGTCAGCGTCACGCCTTCCACCGCGTGAACCAGCAATTCCGATTCCACGACTACGCCCGCGGTGGCCAGCGCCAGCACCAAGACCGCTTTACCCATGCTCCAGCGCGCACCGTGGGGGGTCGCGTTCGGATCCACGCCGAAAATCGTCTTGTGGGTGTGAAGGGAGAACAAAAGTGACAGACCGTAAGTGACAGCGAGGATGATTGCGACGGCCTCGGACAGTTGCAGCTCGGTAAAGGCGATTCGGGCCGACCCGCTGCCGGCATGAAGACTGTGAAAGAGCGCTGGAAAAATTAGCCCTGCCACCGCCAGTGCGAGCATCGCCGAGCTCATGCCGGCTGACGTCCGATTGAACCTCAGGATTGGTGTCTTGATCCCGCCGGCGACCAGCGACAATCCAAGAATCAGCAGCAGGTTTCCGAGAATGCTGCCGGTGATAGACGCCTTCACCAGATCTACCAGGCCGGCCCGCAGCGCTACAATCGCGATGATGAGCTCGGCCGCGTTGCCGAACGTCGCGTTGAGGAGGCCGCCGATCGTCGGTCCGGTCTGCTCGGCGATTTGCTCGGTCGCTTGGCCCATCAGTCCGGCCAGCGGCAGCACTCCCACGCAGGCGGTAACGAAGACCAGCAACGATGAAGCGTGCTGCCAGTTGAGCACCACGCTGGCCGGGATCGCCAGCAGCAGGATCAGCGTCGGAGAAAACCTGCCGCCCTCGGTTTTGTGTTTGGTGCGTGCCTTGTCCAGGTGAGGTGGGAGACGTCGCTCGGTGCGAGGCGCCTCGTCTTCGACTGGCGGAGGCTCGACCACGGCAGGGCGGCGTTCCCGTTTGACGCGTGGCTCCGGCGGCGACGCGCTTCGTTCCTGGCGCGGCGGTTTCTGTGGTTGCTGCTGCGGTGCCTTGGGAGGACGGGCAGGACGGTCGGGATCAGCGGTCTTGCGCAGCTCCGGGAGATTCACCCCGCGGCGC
>JBEPVJ010000444.1:0-2849 GCA_041691095.1 Gemmatimonadales bacterium | reverse complement strand
GGGCCGATGCGGCAACGATCTCCGATCGAGGTGCCGGGGCCCACGAGGGCGAACGGCCCGATGTCCACGTCGGAGCCCAGGGCCGCATGAGGATCGACGATCGCCGAGGGATGGATGCGCGTGCTCACCGGTCCATCACCCGGGCCAGCATCTCGGCCTCCGCGACGACCTGGCCCTCGACCAGCGCGACGCCCTTGAGGCGGCAGGTGCGGCCCCTGAACTGGACCATCTCCACCTCGAGGCGGAGCTGATCTCCAGGCACCACCGGTCGGCGGAATTTCACGTTGTCGAGCGACATGAAATACACCACCTTGTCCTCGGGGGACTGCAGCTCGTCCATGAGCAGCATCCCGCCGGCCTGCGCCATGGCCTCGATGATGAGCACTCCCGGCATGACCGGGTGCCCGGGAAAGTGGCCCTGAAAGAACGGCTCGTTGATCGTGACGTTCTTGATCCCCACCACGCGGCGCCGGGGCTGCAGGTCGAGGATGCGGTCCACCATGATGAACGGATAACGGTGCGGTATGACTTCGAGAATCCGGCTGATGTCGAGAATCTTTCCCCCGGTCTGTTCGGCCATGCGGGTTATCGCCCGGGCCACCGCCACATTGCCCTGGTGGCTGGGCCGGTTGGCGATCAGATGGGCCTTGACCCGTCCTCCGACCAACCCGAGATCTCCGAGGATGTCGCCGGCCTTGTGGCGGACGAATTCATCCGGCCAGCGGAGCGGGCTGCCCACGACGTCGGTCTCCGAGAGCACGACCGCCGAGGCGGTGGATGCGCCCTTGAGCAGGCCCCGATTCCGCAGCGCGTCGACCTCGTGGGTGAACCCGAAGGTGCGGGCGCCCGCCAGGTCATGCCGGAAGGTGGCGAGGTCGATGTCCCACGAGCCGGTCTGCCGCCCGATGAGCGGGTGGCTCCATTCGATGCTGGTGGTGAGCCGGAGCGTGTTCGCGGGAGACAGGACGTAAGTCGCGTCGCCCTCGGTAACGGTAAAGGGCGCGGTCACCCGGAATAAGGTCGGGTCTCCTGCCAGCGAGGCCGCTCCGGCGCCTTCGAGCAGCGCGAGGTAGGGCGCGAACGAGCCATCCAGGATCGGCGTCTCCGGTCCGTCCAGCTCGATGACTAGGTCGTCGAGCTCCATCGCCATGACCGCCGCCAGGATGTGCTCGACGGTGTGAATCGTGGTCTCGCCGCGGCCGATGGCGGTGCGCCGCTCGGTCGCCTCCACCTCGCTGACTCGTGCCGGAATTTCCGGGCGGGAGGGAAGGTCCACGCGTCGGAACATGATACCCTGGCCCGAGTGGCCGGGCTGGCAGCTCAAGCTGGTGCTGGCGCCGGTGTGCAGCCCGATGCCGGAGATCTCCGCGGTCGTCGCGATGGTCCGTCTAGGCATTCCCGCTCCGCGCTTTCACGAGGTCCTCGATCTGATCTGCGATGCCCGCCAGCCGGTTGAGCGCCGCGGTGCTCCGGAGCCATTCCCGATGCGGCCGGGCCGGGAATCCCGAAACATCGGTCCCGGCGGGCACCGACACCGACACGCCGGACCGGGCCCCCACGCGAGCACCGTCTCCAATGCGCAGATGCCCTCCGATCGATGCGTGGCCCGCCACGATCACCCTGTGGCCGATCTCCGCGCTCCCGGCGATCATCGTGCCGCCCATGACGAGGCAGTGCGTTCCCAGCCGCGCGTTGTGCCCCACGTGCACCTGATTGTCGAGCTTGGTTCCCGCGCCGATGACGGTGTCGTCGATACTGCCGCGGTCCACGCAGCTGTTCGACCCGATTTCCACGTCGTCCCCCAGAACACAGCCGCCGACGTGGGGAATCTTCCGGTGACCCTCCTGGCCGGAAATGTAGCCGAACCCGGTGCCGCCGAGGACCGCGCCTGCCTTGACCACGCAATGGCGCCCGAGAATCGTCCCGGCGTAGCACACGACGTGCGGGCCGAGTTCGGTGTCGTCTCCCACGATGACACGAGCTTCCAGGACCACCCCGGGGCCCAGCCGGACCCGGTCGCCCAGCACCACCTTCTCTCCCAGGACCGCGTGGGGGCCAACCCAGACGTCGGCGCCGAGCACCGACCCGGCGCCGATCCTAGCGGTGCGATCCACCCCCGGGTTGTCCTGGGCGGCGGGAAACATGGCGAGGAGCACGCGGCTCAGCGCCGCCTGGGGGTCGGCAACGACGATGCGGTCCACCGGGCCGCCGGACTCCCCGGCCTGATCGGCGCGGACGAGCACCGCGCCGGCCGCGGAATCCCGGAATTCGGGGAGATAGCGCGCCGACGTGAGGAAGGAAAGGGTACCGCCGTCGGCCCCCTCGAGGGGACCGACGGCGGTGAGGAGGCGGGTTCCGTCTCCTATCAAGCGGCCCGACACCAGGTCGGCGACCGCCTGCGAGGTGAGCGGGACGGTCGCCTGGGGCACGATCAGTTGCTCTGCAGAAGCCTGCGCGCCACGCGCTCGGTAATGTCGAGCGACTTGTCGTAGGAAACGATGAATCCACCGATCTGCGGGTTACCGAGGTCGATCACCAGCCAGTAGTTTCCTTCAGCGCGGATCCCGTCGATGATGGCGGAGAGGCGCTGCTGCATCGGCGCCAGAAGCTCCCGCTCCCGCCCCGCGACCCGATCCTGTAGCGCCTGCAGCTTGGCCTGGAGCGAGTCATTCTGAACGCTCAGCGCCTTTTCCCGGGTGGTCCGGGCCGACGGCGAGAGCATCGCCTGCGACTGCTGGTAGCCCGCGACGGTGGAATCCCAGGCGGCCTGCATCCGCTGACCCTCGGCCTGCGCCGCGTTCAGGTCCCGGGTATACAGACTCTCGGCCTTGGTATAGCCCGTCATGCCC
>JBEPVJ010000443.1:0-2857 GCA_041691095.1 Gemmatimonadales bacterium | reverse complement strand
CTTCTGGCACGCGACCGCGCCGGCGGAATATCTCGTCACCCTGATGCCGACCCGGCGGGGCGAGCACGGCGGCACCCGCCTCACCGGGGCCTTCATGGTGGCCATCGACTCCACGGCCGAGCTGAATCAGGGCACCACGCGCCTGCTGGCCCACGAGCTCTTTCATGAATGGAATGGCGGAGGCACCACGCTGCACGCGGCACCCGGACCCGAGGAGCGGCTCAAGTGGTTCACCGAGGGGTTCACCGATTTCTATGCCTGGGAGCTGGCCCACCGCTCGAAGGCGATCTCCGACAGCGTCTACGCCGACGGGATCAACGGCCTGCTGCATGAGCGGGGCATGTCCACCTGGACCGACTCCACCTCGGCGGCGTTGGACCGGGAGTTCTGGCACGACAACAACGCCAAGCTGGAGGCGTACCATCGCGGCAACGTCGTTGCGCTCCGCGCCGATCGCGCGCTGCGAGATGCGAGTCATGGCCGGAAGTCGATGGACAACGTGATGCGCCGCCTGGCGGCCGACTCGAGTCACGCCGCACTCACCGACTCGATCATTGCTGCGGCGTTGATCCTGGAGGGCGCGCCCGACGGCACCCGGTGGATCGCGCAGATGCGGGCCGCCGAGCCGATTCCGATCGGGCCCGATCTCCTGGGAAAATGCTTTGCGGGAGAGTCCTACCGCACGGCGCGGTTCGACCTCGGCTTCGATTTCCCGGCGTCGCGCACCGCCATGAGTGTCCGGGGCGTGGACCCCCGATCCGCCGGTTATGCCGCCGGCTTGCGAGACAGCATGCCGGTGCTCGGGTTCAGCTTCAACAACGGCGACCCCAGCCGGAACGCCGTCATCACCGTCACGGCGCCCGACGGAGGCCGACGCGCCATCACCTACGCGCCGGTCAGCTCGGACAGTGTCACTCTGCTGCGTTTCGCACCCCGCCGCGGCTGCTGAGGCACCCCTTATCTTGAGGGAATGACCACTCTTCACGCCACCGTTATCGGTGGCGGCCTGGCCGGCTCCGAAGCCGCCTGGGCGCTCGCCAACCGTGGCGTGACCGTCACCCTTCGCGAGATGCGCCCCGCGGTGCCCACTCCGGCGCACCACACCGGCACCCTCGCCGAGCTGGTGTGCAGCAACAGCTTCAAGTCGGTGGAGACCGCCAACGCCCACGGCCTGCTCAAAGCCGAACTGCGCATGCTGGGCAGCCTGCTGCTGGAATGCGCCGACGCCGCACGGGTGCCCGGTGGGTCGGCGCTGGTGGTGGACCGCACGGTTTTTTCCGAAGCTGTGGATGCGAAGATCCGCTCCCATCCCGGCATCACCGTCGAAGTCGGAGAGGCCACCGAGCTTCCCGCTGCGGGCATCGTCGCGACCGGCCCGCTCACCTCCGCCGCGCTTGCCGACGCCATCGCGGCGCGGCTGGGCTCCAGCGCGCTCGCGTTCTACGATGCGATCGCCCCCATCGTCAACGATGAGTCGCTCGATCATTCGGTGCTCTACAAGTTGTCGCGCTATGAAAAGGGTGACGGCGACGACTACCTCAACGCCCCGATGTCGAAGGAGGAGTACGACGCCTTCATCGCTGCGGTGTCCGCGGCGGACGAGTTTCACGGCCACGAGTTCGACGAGGTCCCCTACTTCGAGGGCTGCCTTCCGGTCGAGGAAATGGCGCGGCGCGGCCCCGAGACCCTGCGGTTCGGGCCGATGAAGCCGGTCGGCCTGCCCGATCCGCGCACCGGCAAGGAACCGTGGGCCGTCGTGCAGCTCCGCCGTGAGGACAAGGCCGGCCAGATGTGGAACCTGGTCGGATTTCAAACCCGGCTGCGTATTCCCGAGCAGCAGCGGGTCTTCCGGTCCATCCCCGGACTCGCCGGCGCCGAATTCTTTCGCTACGGCAGCATCCACCGGAATGCGTACATCAACAGCCCGGCGAGCCTGGGCCCCGGCCTGGTAACCCGCGATGGCGCGCCGGTGTTCTTTGCCGGGCAGCTCACCGGCGTCGAGGGCTATACCGAATCGCTGGGAACCGGCATCCTCGCCGGGATCAATCTCCACCGTCATCTCACCGGCAAACCGATCGTCGTGCCTCCGCCCACCACGATGCTCGGCGCGCTGCTGCGTTATCTGCGCGAGGCCGATCCGAAACACTTCCAGCCGATGAACGGCAACTTCGGGCTGCTGGAGCCACTGGCCGGCAAGGTGAAGAAGACCGAGAAGCGGGAGCTGCTGGTCAAGCGGGCACTCGAGGACTTCAGGGAATGGGTCGGGACCTTGTGAAGCCGCCTTCGGGCCTGCTGAAGGAGTTTCTGCTGCATCTCGAGAAGGAGCGCGACCAGTCGCCCCACACCGTCAAGGCGTACCGCCGCGACCTCGAGCACTTCGTCGAATTCGCCGGGCGCCACTACGGCGGCGACTGGACCTGGGAGACGGTGGACCGGCTCGGCGTGCGCGGGTTCATGGGTGAGCAGGAGCGCCGTGGCCTGGCCCGCCGGTCGGCGGCACGATCGCTCTCCGCCCTCCGCTCGTTCTACCGCTATCTCCAGGTGCACCACGGGATCAGCAACGGGGTTGCCCGCGCGGCGAAGAGCCCCAAGGTGGATAAGCGCCTCCCGACCTATCTCATGAAGGACGAGATGACGGCGATGTTCTCACTGGCCGAGGAGCGGGCGGCGGGAGACGAATTCGCCGGCATTCGCGATCTGGCCATGCTGGAGCTCTTCTATTCCAGCGGGCTTCGGCTCTCCGAGCTGGCGGGAATCGACCTCCGGACTCTCGATCTCCTGAGCGACCAGGTGAAGGTCCGCGGCAAGGGCCGAAAGGAGCGCATCGTGCCGGTGGGACAGAAGCTGTCTCTTATAC
>JBEPVJ010000442.1:0-2869 GCA_041691095.1 Gemmatimonadales bacterium | reverse complement strand
CCGCAGGAACTGGGCAGCCAGCAAGATCACCAGTCCCTGCGCCACCCCCGTCGCCACCAACGCCGAGCGATAGCCGCTGTGGGCTATCATGCTCGAAATCAGGGGAATGAACAAGGCGGTGCCTCCCCCGAAGCCGGCGGCCATGATGCCGGAGGCGAGCCCGCGTCTGGTCTTGAACCACTTCAATGCCGATCCCATCGAGCCGCTGTAGACAAAGGCTGCTCCGGTCCCGGCGATGCAATACAAGGCGTAGAGCGCCGGCAGAGTCCTCGCGTAGCCCATACCGGCCCATCCCAGGCCGCAGAGCAGGCCGGCGGCACTAATGAACCCCCGAGGTCCAAGCTTGTCGATGAGCCAGCCGTCGAACGGCTGGACCCAGGTTTGGAACAGGATGAACAGCGTAAAGGCGAACTGAATGTCGGAGAGCTTCCAGCTAGTGCTCGATTGCAGTGGTTTGACGAATAGTGTCCAGGCGTACTGCAGGTTCGCGATCATGATCATGCAGATCAGCGCCGCCACCAGCTGGAACCACTTGTTGTGAAGCCTCACGAAGTCTTCCGTCGATCGCGATGCTCGCCGAGGAGCTTCGCGCACCCGTAAATAGACCGCGTTGCCGGCATCGGTACGCCCAGCCGTTCGCCCAGCTCGACGACCGCGCCCACGACCGCCTCGATTTCCATCGGCCGCCCCGATTCGAGGTCCTGGAGCATTGAGGTCTTGTGGGCGCCGACTTTCTCCGCGCCGGCCATCCGCTGCTCGATGGTGACGGGAAGCTCGAGGCCGCGTCGCTTCGCGCCCGCCTCCGCCTCCCCCATGACGTCGCGCACCGCCGTCGCCACCGGCGGAAACCGCACCATCTCTTCGAGCGTGGCGCCGGTGAGGGCGCTGATGGGATTGAAGGCGACGTTGCCCAGCAGCTTGACCCAGATTTCATGACGGATTCGCGTCGTGGCTGGCGCGCGAAAGCCCGCGCCGATCAGCGCCTCGGCGATCTGCTTGACTCGATCGGATCGCTCGCCGCCGGGCTCCCCGATGCTGATCCGGTTGCCCGCGGTGTGATGGATGACCCCCGGCTCGGCGAGATCGGCCGAAAAATAGGCCAGCGATCCTACCACCCGCCACGGCTCGATGGCCGCCGCGATCGCGCCGTCCGGATCGACGCGGTCCAGGACGATCCCGTCGAGCTCACCCCCGGAACCCTGGAAATACCACCACGGCACGCCATTCTGGGTGCTCATCACGGTGGTGTCCGGACCAAAGAGGGGACGGAGGGTCGGTGCGAGCGCGGTCAGGCTGTGCGCTTTGACCCCGAGAATCACGACATCGGCGGTCCCGATGCCGGCGAGGTCGGCGGCCAGGGCCGGGGCCACCTCGAAGTCTCCCTCGGGACTCGTAACCCGCAGACCGCGGCGCCGCATCGCTTCGAGGTGAGGGCCGCGGGCGTGCAGCACCACGTCGGCGCCGGCCCGGATGAGCTTCGCGCCGATGTAGCCCCCGATTGCACCGGCGCCCGCGATGACGATTCTCACGGCGCCGGAGAGCCGAAGACCTGGGCCACCACCCGGCGCTGGATCTTGCCCGTCGCGGTGCGGGGAATCTGATCGGTGATGTGGATCTGTTTGGGGCGCTTGTAGTCGGCCAGGCGCTCGCGACAGTAGCCCAGCAATTCGGCCTCGGTGGCGGGAGCGCAGAGCACGACCGCTGCGGAGACCTCTTCGCCCCACGTGGGATGCGGTATCCCGAAGCAGACCGCCTCCGCGATAGCCGGGTGTCCCAGCAACACCTCGTCGATCTCTCGAGGAGAAATTTTCTCACCACCGCGATTGATGAGCTCCTTGAGCCGGCCGACCAGGACGAGGTAGCGATCGGCATCGAGATAGCCCTGATCTCCGGTACGGAACCACCCTCCCACGAAAGAAGTGGCGTTGGCCTCGGGATTATTCTCGTAGCCGGTGATGACGTTGGGACCCTGGATCACCACTTCCCCACGCTCGCCTCGCGGCAGATGCCGTCCTTCCTCGTCCATGATGCTGATACGCACGTTGCTGCCCTGGCCGACCGACCCGGGCAGCCGTGCTCCGGGCGGCAGTGGGTTGGAAGTCATCTGATGGGCCGCCTCGGTCATCCCATACGCCTCGAGCACCGGCACGCCGAATGCATCTTCGAGATCGCGCATGACCTGCGGCGGCAACGACGCGCTGCATGACCGGATGAAGCGCAGCTTCTCGGCGCCTTCGGGGCGGCCTCCGCCTTTGCCGGCCCGCGCCAGCAGCAGCTGGTGCAGCGTCGGCACCGCCGAGTACCAGGTCACACCATAGTCCCGAGCTACTCGCCAGAACGACAGCGGATTGAATTTGCCGGGCACCACCACCGTGCCGCCGGAGATGAACGTCGCCAGCGTCGATGCCACCAACCCGTGAACGTGAAAGAGCGGCATCACGCAGAGTGAGACGTCCGCCGGGGTGAGGTCGTAGCTGGAGGCGACGTTGCCGGCCGAGATGGTGAGGTTCGCATGGCTCAGGGGCACACGCTTGGGGCGGCCGGTACTACCGCTGGTATGGAGAATCAGCGCAACGTCTCCCACGGCAGCCGGCGAAAAGGCGCGGCGTCCGGATGAATCGTCGAGGTGCACTTCGCCGGCCGCATCCATGGCGATCGAGAGCACCGGTACGGCACCGGCAGCGGCGCGCCGAGCGTCGAGCGCGCCATCCGGCGGGAGCAGCAGCACCCGGGCGTTGGTGTCCTCGAGGTAGAAGCGGAACTCGTCTTCCTTGTAGCCGGGATTGAGTGGAGCCGCGGTGCCGGCGATGGACGCCGCGAGGAAGGCGACGATGGTCGGGATCCCATTCGGGAGCGCCATGCCGACGCG
>JBEPVJ010000441.1:0-2869 GCA_041691095.1 Gemmatimonadales bacterium | reverse complement strand
GTTGGCGAGGAAGGCGCAGCGCCCGCCCATGCAGAAACCGACCGCGGCGATGCGGTTGCGATCCACGGTAGGGTCGGCGGCCAGGTGGTCGAAGGCGGCGCGGAGGTCGAGCTCGTTATTCTCGAACGTCATCGCCTCGAGGTGCGGGCGGACGGCGGGGAAATCGTTGTAGTCACCCTCGAAACCGGGTGGCACGGTGCGGTGGAACATCTCGGGCGCGATGGCGACGAAGCCCTCGGCGGCGAAGCGGTCGGCGATGCTCCGGATTTGGCTGTTGACACCGAAGGCTTCCTGGATGACGAGGAGACCGGGGTGGGGGCCCGGGCCAGATGGGCGCGCCAGGTAGGCGCCCATGGTGGTGGCGTCGGGGATGGGGAGGGTTAGGTGTGTGGGCATTGGTGGGGTTCGGTGCATCCTATATATATGTCGTCCGAAAGCCGTAGAGTGTCGTTGATCACCGAACTACCCATGCCGCGCTGTCCGCGAGCAATGCCCGGATCCGCGGATCATTCCGGATCCCGTCGAACAGCGGATCCAGCCGAATCGTGGCCGGGCTGGTGGGAATCAGCGACACATCGCCCGGCTGGTGTGCCTGGGCGGTGATCAGCCGGATCGCTTCATCGCGATGGCCCAGCAGCAGGTGCACGACAATGAGCGCGTCCACACTGCGAAGGCCTTCGATGGCATCGTGTGAAAGCGGATTGATCTGGATTGCCCGCTCGGCATTCTGAACCGCCTCGGTGTTGTGTCCCTGAATCGCCGCCGCGATGCCGAGAACCGAGTAGAGGTCTGCCAGGGCGCCGAAGACCCCGTTGCTGCGAGGCCCTACCAGCGATCGCGCGCTCCGGGCCGCAGAATCGGCGCGCTGCCTGGCGCGCACCGTGTCGCCCGCGGCGAGATCGTTGAGGGCCTTGTTGAGCAGCCGCGACGGCACGTCGAAGGGCACCGACGGCGGCGTTTCGTCATATATGGCATTCGAGCGATCGAAATGCCGAGCATATCGCTCGAGCTGGGCCCCGAAGAGCTCATGAACGCCGGCGAGCACCCCCTGCGGGAGCGTGGCCAGTATGGCGCGCGCGGCGGCGGTATCCCCCCGACCGGTCATGAGGGACGCGAGCAGGTAGGTGTTCGCGGCTTCGCTCAGCGGAGAGAGGATCAGTGACCGGCGCAGGATCTCTCCCCCCTCGACAAATTTTCTCAGGAAGACGTGGCTCTGCCCGTAGTTCGACAGGGCCGCGCTGTTCCGCGGGTCGCGGATGGTGACCTGGCGTTCGGCTTCGAGCGCCTCGTTCCATTTTCCCTGGCGCCTGGCGATGTACCCGATCCCGCGTATGGCCTCGATGTCGTTGGGGTTGGCCGCGGCGACGGCCCTGAAGTTGGCCAGGGCCGCGTCGAAATCTCCGTGCGCATAGTAGGCGTAGAACGCCCGCGCGAGCCCGGTCTCCGATCCCGACGGCGCCAGCCGGATGGCATGATCCAGCGCCACTCGCGCCGGGAGCGTATCGGTCGTGGCGCCGGTCCGGACCTGCCAGCTTCGCGCCTTCGCCAGGCCGGCCCACGCCTCCGCAAAACTTGAATCGAGGGTGACCGCTCGCTCGAAGGCGGTGGCCGCCTGGGCATTGTCGTTGACTCCGAAGTGACTGTCGAAGAGGTCTCGCCCGCGATGATACCGAGCGCCTCGAGATTGCCGGTGGGCGGCTTCTCCGCCGACAGCGATTCCGCCGGCGAGAAGCTGGCCCGGAGCGACTGCGCCACATTCCGGGCGATGTCGGCCTGGATGCTGAAGATGTTCTGCGCCGTGACCTCGCGGTCATACGACTCGGCCCAGACCTGGCGATCGCTCGGCGCGTCCACCAGCTGCACGGTGACGTGCACCTCGTTGCCGGCTCGCTGCACCTGGCCCTGGAGCAGCGCCTGCACGCCGAGCTCGGTCCCGATCTGCCGGACCGGCTTTACGCTGTGGCGATACTCCAGGACCGAGGATCGCGAGGTGACCTGGAGCGAGGCGAGGCGGGTCAGCACCGTCAGGATCTCGCTCTGGATTCCGTCGGCGAATCCGAGATTGGTGCTGTCGCCCCCGACGTTCTCGAAGGGCAGCACCGCCACCGATTTGGCGCCGGGCATGGCTTTGGTGCCCCGTAATACGCGGTACCCGCCTAACCCGGCCGCCGCGAGGACGACCGTCGCCATAACCACCTTGACCCAGGCCGGCATCGGGCGGCGGACCGGAGGAGCGGAGGCCGCCGCGGCGTAGGGCTGGGTCCCGGTCGGCGTCATCCCGCCGCTCGGCGTGGCCAGCGGCTCCAGCGCCGCCGACAGCTCATCGGCGCTCTGGAACCGGTCGGCGGGGCGCTTGGCGAGGCAGCGCATGATCAGCGCGTCGAGCACCGGCGCGATCCCGGGACGCCGCTCGGCCACCGGCGCGGGGGCGCGGGTTACCTGCGCGGCGAGCGTGGCCTGCGGGGTGAGGCCATGAAACGGGGGGAGGCCGGTCAGCATCTCGTAGCCCACCACACCCATGGCGTAGATGTCGACCCGGTGATCGAGCTGGGGATCGGCGGTCGCCTGTTCCGGCGCCATATACGCCGGGGTGCCCAGCGCCATGCCGGCGGTGGTGAGCTGCTGGCGGCCGCTCGCTTCGCTGACCGCCTTGGCCACGCCGAAGTCCATCACCATGGCGTGGCGGCCGGACAGGAGAATGTTTTCTGGCTTGATGTCGCGATGGACCACGCCGGCGCGATGCGCCACCGCCAGCGCTTCGGCGATCTCGCCCAGCAGCCGGACCGCGTCGGCCACGGGAAGCTCGCCGCCGCGGGTGATCCGGTCGCGCAGCGACCCTCCCTCGACGTACGGCATCACGTAGTAGAGG
>JBEPVJ010000440.1:0-2876 GCA_041691095.1 Gemmatimonadales bacterium | reverse complement strand
CGACTGCGCGCTGCTGTAATATAAATACCACTACTTTCTCGATGAGCCCACGACGGGTCTCGACCCGCAGTCCCGCCGCCAGCTCTGGGAGCTGATCGAAGAGGTGAAGCGCGCGGGGCGGACCGTGGTGCTCACCACGCACTATATGGAAGAGGCCGAGCGGCTGTGCGACCGCGTCGCGATCGTCGATCACGGCAAGGTGATCGCCGAGGGGACCCCGCGGCAGCTGGTGGCCGGGCTCGGGGCCCAGCACGTTGTCGAGTTCCGGGTCGGCGAGGTTAACCCGCCCGATGATTCGCCCATTCCGGATTCTGAGCTGCTTCAGCTCGAAGGAGCCCTCAGCGTCCGGCGCCGGAACGGTCTCTACCTGCTCGAATCCACGCATGCGCACCACACCATCCCGGCACTCCTGGGATTTCTCGCCGCGCGCGGGCTCCCGCTGGCGGAGCTGAGCACCCACTCGGCCACCCTGGAAGATGTTTTCGTGCACCTGACCGGAAGGCAGCTGCGCGATGCGTGAGCTGAAACGGCGCTGGACTGAGCGCGCGCTGGCCCAGCTCACCCTGGTGCGACTGCGGGAAGTGATTCGCGAGCCGGAAGCCATCTTCTGGATCTTCCTCTTTCCCGTGCTGATGACCGCGGGACTCGGGCTCGCCTTCCGGAGCAAGCCCGAGTCAGCGTCAAAGGTGGCGGTGCTGGCCGGATCGGCCTGGAGCCAGGCCACCGTCGAGCGCCTCAAGTCGAATCCGTTGATCGAGGCGCAGGTGCTGGATGACTCGGGCGCCGCCCGGGCCCTGCGCACCGGCAAGGTGGCGATCGTGGTCATCCCCGATTCCAGCGCGGTCCGGTATCGCTTCGACGATACCCGTCCGGAGGGCATTGCCGCCCGACGAGTGGTGGATGATGCCCTGCAGCGCGCCGCCGGCCGCCGGGATCCGATCACGGTTTCCGAGCAGAAGCTCCGGGAGCGCGGATCGCGCTACATCGATTTCGTGGTGCCGGGCCTGCTGGGCATGAATCTGCTGGGCAGCGGCGTCTGGGGAATCGGGTTTGCCGTGGTGGACGCGCGCCGCAAACGGCTGCTCAAGCGGCTCATCGCCACGCCGATGCCCAAGGCCGCATACCTGGCTTCGTTCATTCTCTCGCGGATCGCGCTGCTCGTGGTCGAGGCGGGATTGCTCATCGCCTTCGGCGCGCTGGTGTTCGGCGTGCCGTTGCGCGGCTCGATCGGCGCCCTGGCCCTCATCTGTCTCACTTCGTCGCTCGCGTTCGGCGGGCTGGGCCTCCTGATTGCATCGCGCCCCCGAACCATCGAAGGCGCCTCGGGGCTGATGAACCTGGCGCTGGTGCCGATGTGGGTGTTCTCGGGAGTGTTTTTCTCCTCGTCGAGATTTCCCCAGGCTATGCAGCCCCTGGTTCAGGCGCTCCCCCTTACCGCCGTCAACAATGCCCTCCGCGCCAATATGCTCGAGGGCGCCACGCTGTCCCAGGTAGCGCCCGAGCTCGCGATCGTCGTGGCCTGGATGGTGGTGACGTTCGCCGTGGCACTCAAAATCTTTCGGTGGCAATAGCCCGAGAGAGGATGGCCCTCACTCCTCTCTCAACGCCTCCACCGGATCCACGCGCGCAGCCCGCCGCGCCGGGATGTACGCCGCCAGCGCCGCACCCACGGCGAGCACCCCCACGCCGGCTATTACCGTGAGCGGGTCGTGGGGACTGACCCCGTAGAGAATGCTGGACAGCAGCCGCGCCAGAAGCAGAAATCCAAAGCGACCGGCGGCGAGTCCTCCAAGGGTCAGCGCCAGGCCACTCCCCAGCACCATCCGAACCAGATCTCCCGGGACCGCGCCGAGGGCCATCCTGATGCCGAGCTCGTGGCTCCGGCGGCTGGTCGTGTAGCTCAGGACACCGTAGACACCCAACAGCGCGAGCAGCAACGCCACGACCGCGAATGCCGACAACACCGCCATCGCAAGCCTGCGCGTGCCGAGCGTCTGATCCACGCGTTCCTGCATCGGACTCACGTCGTACACGGGAAGGTTCTTGTCGATCTCGGCGACCTTGGCCTTGGCCACCCGCATGATCGACGCGGGATCCTGTTGGGTCCGCACCGTCAGATAGAGGCCGGAGTACCAGGGAGCCTGGCTGTAGGTGTAATAGATGGTGGGCACGTCCGATTCGTCCAGCTCGTTGTGCTTGACGGTCCCGACGACTCCGATGATGGTCGAGGTCGGCCCCTGATCGAGCGAATGACCGATCGGATCTTCGGTACCGAAGTATCGCTTGGCCAGTGACTCGTCGATGACTGTCACCATCGCACTCCCGTTGCGGTCCTGCGGCCCGAACCAGCGGCCTCGAACCAGCGGGATCCCCAGCGTCTTGAAATAGTCTCCCTGAACAAATCGCATATCGGCATGGCGCTCCGGCTCCCCCGGAGGCACCGGTTTGTCCACGATCTTGAACGGGCTGCTGTTTTCGCCGCCGCCGAACGGCAGGTCGCTGATGGCGCCGACCGATTCGATACCCGGCAGCGCAGCGATCCGCGCGGTGATGTCGTCGAAGAATGCCGATTTCTGCTGGCCCTCCTTGTAGGTCGCGGAAGGCAGGGACACCTCGAACGTCAGTACGTGCGATGCCTTGAAACCGGGATCGATGCCCAGCAGGAGCGAGAGACTTCGGATCAGCAGGCCGGCGCCAAGCAACAGCATCAGGGAGAGCGCGACCTGGGTCGCGGCGCTCACCCGCAGCAGGCGGTTGCGTCCCGAGCCGGCCGAGCTTCCTCGAGCCGCGTCACGGAGAATTCCCGATACACTGGTCCGGCCAGCGCGGAGCGTGGGCGCAAGGCCGAAGAACAGCACAGCGAGCATGGTGACGGC
>JBEPVJ010000439.1:0-2892 GCA_041691095.1 Gemmatimonadales bacterium | reverse complement strand
GAGACAGGGCGAATGCCGCCCGCCCTACCGTCCAGGTGGTCATCGCGCCGGTGGGGTGGAGCCGCTGGAGCAGGCTCCCCGGCCTGAGCCGGCAATGAGGTGAAGTCGGTCGGACGCCACGCGTCATCGGGTCTGCCGGCAGGGCCTCAGCTTTTCCCGAACAGGCGCGGTACCACGTAGATCAGCAGCCCGACCAGTCCCCCCACCAGCGTTCCGTTGATCCGCACATACTGGAGGTCCCGTCCCACGGCGAGCTCGAGCCGGCGGGAGGTTTCCTCCGGATCCCAGCGGGCCACTGTCTGGGCGATCAGGTCCGCCACTTCGTGCCGGTGCTTCTCGATGGTATCGACCAGGATGTTGATCCCGAATTCCTCGATCTCCGCCAGCAGCTTCTCGTCGTGGAGCAGGGTGGTGCCGAAGGCGGCGGTCGCGCGGGCCAGTGGCCCGGGACCATCGACCTCCGACCGGGTGGCATAACCCGCGACCGCGCGGCGCGTCGCATCCCACACCCAGTTCGACAGCTCTTCGATGGCCGGATCGGACAGCCATTCGTCCTTGAGCGCCTCGGCCCGGGCCCCGGTCTCCGGAGAATTCTGGAGCCGGTCGACCAGCTCGCGGAGCTTCTGGTCGAAGGACGCCCGCAGTGGATGGGTCGGCTGGTTGCTCACGTCATGCAGGAGCTGCTCGATGGCGGCCAGAATGCGGTGGTAGATCTTCTCGTCGACGATGCCCGGCACCCACCACGGGCTGCTCTCCTTGATGCGTTTGCGGATCAGCTCGCGATTGGCTTCGACGGCCTGCGCCGAGAGTTTGATGGCCTCGTTGAGCAGCTCCTGGTGCCGGTCTCCCGCGACCACCAGGGCCAGGGTCTTGCCCAGCACCGGAGCCATTCGGGTGGCGTGGATGCGGTCCTTGGCGCTCTGCTGAATGAGCTCCTTGATCTTCTCGTCGGGCAGCGCTTCCAGGGTCTTGGCCACGCCGCTCGCGAGCTGGGCCGCCACCCGCTGGGCGTTCGCGGGTTGGGACAGCCACTCCGCCGCGCGGCGCGCGATGCCCATTCCTCGCAGCTTGACCGAGACCGCCTCGCGCGCGAGGAAATGAAACTGGACGAAATTCCCGATGATCCGGCCGATGCGGTCCTTCTGACGACCGATGATCGCGGTATGGGGAATGGGGATGCCGAGCGGATGACGAAACAGCGCCGTCACGGCGAACCAGTCCGCGAGGCCGCCTACCACGGAGGCTTCTGCGGTGGCGCGCACATAGCCGAGCCACGGGTACTGCGGCTCGAAGATTCTCGCCGTCACGAAGATCGCGACCGCCAGGGCGAGGAGTCCCGTGGCTCGGCGCTTCATGGCGTTCAGCTGGGCCAGGCGCGCTATGTCATCCGGGCGCGGCGGGAAGGAGGTCGTCACTGCGGGCAATCTATCAGGAAGCCGCGTCGGGCCGCACTCGCCCGCGCGGTCCCACGCTCTTCCGGGCGTGGTCGCGTCTCACTCCACCGTCTTCCGGAACCGCCGCACGCTCAGCCCAATGAGTCCCACCGAAAAGCCCGTCAGCACGAGTGCCTCTCGCCAGAGGCTTTCCAGGCCCACTCCTCGCAACAGAATGCCGCGCATGACCCGGAGGAAGTAGGTCAGCGGCAGCGCGGCCCCGATCCACTGGGCCGGCGCGGGCATCGCCTCGCGCGGAAACATGAAGCCGGACAGCAGGATGTTCGGCAGCAGAAACAGGAAGCCCAGCTGCATCGCCTGGGCCTGATTCTGTACCACGGTGGAGATGAAGAGTCCGATCGCCACGCTGGCGAGCACGAATGGCAGCGCGATCAGGTAAAGCGTCGGTACGCTGCCCCGGATCGGCACATCGAACAGCACCCGGCCCAGGATGAGGATCACCGTGATCTGGACATAGCCGACCAGCAGAAAGGGCAGGACCTTTCCCAGCATCAGGCCGGTCTTGCTGATCGGGGTCACGATGAGCTGCTCCAGCGTCCCTCGCTCGCGCTCCCGGACCAGCGAGATGCTGGCGACGATGATCATGGTGACCGAGAGTAACACGCCGACGATACCCGGCACGATGTACACGGCGCTCCGCAGGGTCGGATTGTACCAGGGACGTACCCGGACTTCGATGGCGGCAGTCACGCCGTGGGACTTGGCCAGCTCCTGGGATCGTACCGCACCGGCTAGGCCGGCCCCGCTGATCGCCGCCGATGAGGCCAGCGGATCGGCCGCGTCGACCACGATCTGCGCGGTGGCGACCCGGCCCCGCTTGATGCTCCGCTCGAAGTCGGGGGGAATCACGATCCCGGCCTTCGCGTCGCCCCGGGCAATCACCGCCGACAGCTCGTTCCGGTCCCGGACGGTCCCGGCCAGATCGAAATTTCCGGTGTTGATCATCGCCTGCACGAAGCGCCGGCTCTCGGGCGATTGCGACTCATCCAGCACCAGCGTCGGGAGGTGGCGCACCTCGGTCTGGATCGCGTAGCCGAACAGGGTGAGCTGGATGGCGGGAATCCCGATCATCATTCCCAGCATCATCTTGTCCCGCCGCATCTGGATGAACTCCTTGCGGAGCATCGCCCAGAAGGGCCACCGCTTCACCCCGGCCCAACGGCTCATACCTCCGCCCCTTCATCGCGCCGCTGCATCTCGATGAAGACATCCTCGATCGTGGGAAGTCCGAACCGTGTCGTGATTTCCTTGGGGGTGCCGACGCCGATCAGGTGGCCGCGGGAGAGGAAGGCCAGTCGGTCGCAGCGCTCGGCCTCGTCCATATAGTGGGTGGTGACCAGTACCGTCATGCCCGCCTTGGCGCGACGCCGAATCAGCTCCCAGAACAGCCGGCGCGAGGCCGGATCCACCCCGGCCGTCGGCTCGTCGAGGAATGCCA
>JBEPVJ010000438.1:0-2893 GCA_041691095.1 Gemmatimonadales bacterium | reverse complement strand
GCCCCGGGCAATTAGGGCCGAGCAGTCGGGCGCCTTTTTCTCGGACGAACGGCATCACTCGGGCCATGTCGAGGACTGGAATACCCTCGGTAATGCACACGATAAAATGGATTCCCGCGTCGGCAGCTTCCGCGATGGCACCCGCGGCGAGGGCCGGCGGAACGTAGATCACCGACGTATTGGCGCCGGTATTGCGAACCGCGTCTGCCACGGTGTGAAAGATCGGCACCGAGCCGTCGAACTGCTGGCCCCCCTTGCCGGGTGTGACCCCCGCGACGACTCGGGTTCCGTACGCCATCATTTGCCTGGTATGAAAGGAACCGTCCCGCCCCGTAATACCCTGCACCACCAGGTGGGTGTCCTTGTCGACGAAGATGCTCACGCAGCCCCCTTGGCCAGCTCGACGGCCTGCTTGACCGCTTCATCCATGTCCGAGAGCGCCCGCATCCCGACGCCTTTCAGGATTTCGAACGCCTTCTCCTCGTTGGTGCCGGTGAGCCGGATCACGACCGGGAGGCTCACCTTGAACTGCTGCATTGCGGCGACGATGCCATTGGCCACGTCGTCCGTGCGGGTTATGCCTCCGAAGATATTGAACAGGATGGACTTCACCGCGGGGTCCGACGTAATGATCCGCAGCGCGGCCACGACCTTCTCGGGGTTCGAGCTGCCCCCGATGTCGAGGAAGTTGGCCGGCTCGCCGCCGTAGTATTTGACCAGGTCCATGGTCGCCATCGCCAGCCCGGCACCGTTCACTACGCAGCCAACGTTGCCGTCGAGCTTGATGAACGTGAGGCCCGCCTCCCGCGCGGCCACCTCACTCGGCGCCTCGGCGGTTTCGTCGCGAAGCGCCGCGAGGTCGGGCCGCCGGTCCAGCTCGTTGTCGTCCACCGAGAGCTTGGCGTCGAGCGCGAGTACCTGCCCCGCCGGCGTGGTGACCAGCGGATTGATCTCCACCAGGGAGGCGCCATTGGCGGTGAACACCCCGTACAGCTTCTGCATGATGGCCGCGGCGGCCTTGGCCTGAGAAAAATCCTGGTAGAGCGTGAGGGCGAGGCCCATGGCCTGATGCGGGAACAGCCCGTACCGGGGATCCACCGCCAGCCGGGTGATTTTCTCCGGCGTCGAGGCCGCGACCTCCTCGATGTCCATTCCACCCGCAGCGCTGACCATGAACACCGGTCGCTGCGTTTCGCGGTCCATAATGAGGCCGACATAGCTCTCGCTGGCGATGTCCTCCGCGGGCACGACCAGCACCCGCTGCACCACCAGCCCCTTGATGCTCATCCCGAGAATTCTGGAGGCAACCTCCCGGGCCTCGGCGGGATCCTTGGCGAGCTTGACCCCGCCGGCCTTGCCCCGGCCTCCCGAGTGGACCTGCGCCTTGACCACGACCGTCTGCTTGAGGCGGGTGGCAATGGCGGCGACTTCGTCGGGAGTCGACGCGACGTCGCCGTCGGGCATCGGGATGCCGGCGGCCTTGAGCAAGGCTCTCGCCTGGTATTCGTGGAGGTTCAATCCAGCCTCATTTGGGAATGCGTTCGGCCAAGATAGCGGGAGTGCTCCCGGTCCTTCAACGCTTCCTGTTTGGCTCCAGAAGCTCACGGAGGAACTGGAGGGCACGGCCCATCTCCTGGAAATCGCCGCGCTTGAAGGCCGAGTCGGCATGGCGCATCCAGCGGCGGGCCTCCTCGAGCACCGCCTCCGGCCCAGCGCCAGGGACGAGCGGCCCGACCTCACCCCGGAAATTGCGCCAAGCCTCCTCGAACGAGCGGCCGGTCCCTAGCCGGGCGCCGAGCATCACATTGACGAGAACGAGTTGAGCCCGCCCCGTCGCAGGGACGGACCATGCCGGCTGGTATGCCGTGATCCCGTCCCGTGCCACGGCGTAGCGCGGTCGGCCCAGCTCGAACCGTCCTCCAGCTGCCCGTACCGAGTCGAAGAGTGCCTGCTGGAACGGAAGCAGCTTCCATTTTTCGAGCAGCGTACCGGCGCTGGGCTCGACGACCGCGGTATCGATCCGAATGACGCGCAGGGAATCTCCGAAGGGCGTGCGGCGCGCCAGAAGGAAGCCGCTTACCTGGCGGGAGAGTTCACGAATGAACGGGATCATCACATCCGATCCCCCGGCCGACGCAGAGGGCTTGAGCTCGGCGCCGTCGCTCGCCCGCTCGATCCTCCCCATTTGCCATGCGGGATCCTGCAGCGCACGGGCCTGCGCAAGGAGCAGCTCTTCCGGGTAGGGGTCGCCGTAGCGGATTTCCGGTGGAATGGCACCGGGCGCCTCGATCAGCGGGCCGGTGATACGCGCCCAGGCCGCGGCCAGCGAGTCCGAGGCATCCCGGCGGAAGATGCGAACCGCTCCGGTCGAAGCATTCACGGTTCCCAGAAAGGCACTGCGCACCATCGAGGCGGGACCGCTGGGCCATTCGATTCTCGCCGAGCTCGGCACGTTGGCCGAGGTGAGCAGGCCATCACTGGTCCACACCACGGTCCCATCGGCGAGCCGTGGTCGAGGCCGAGTCCATTGGGCGAAGGGCGCGGCGGCCTGGAGGCGAGTGGCCGGATCGAGCCGCCATCCCAGCCGGGAACCCGAGGGCGCGGACAATGCTGCCGGTGCCTGAAGCGCCCACGCCAGCACCAGCCGCTTGGTCCACGAGTCGAGAATGGCTCCCCGCGCATCTGGCGAGACGTCAATGGCGGGCGCGGTTGGGCGAACCGAGTGAGCGCCCAGCTCCCGGTAGGCTCCCGATCCGGGAGACATGGTGCTGTCTCCTTCTCGCCAGGTCAGAACGCCTCCCGAAGCGGAGACCTGGTCGTCCGCGATCGCGAGCAGCGCCGGGGCCTGGCCGAGTCCTTCGCGCAGGGCAAACCACACCGGACGTGCGTGAAG
>JBEPVJ010000437.1:0-2894 GCA_041691095.1 Gemmatimonadales bacterium | reverse complement strand
GGGGGGAGCGCTAATGGGCTGGCTGGATGAGGGGCGGTGCCCCCGGCACTACTAACCCACCCGCGCCGCCCGCGGGCGCGGGCCGCTCCGGCTGCGCAGAGACCTGTCTCTCCTCGGGGTAGAGCGCGGCGTGGTTGATGCCGCCCTGGTGGAGGCATTTGGCGCCGATGGCGCGGAGGCGCCACAAGCGGAGCCGGTCGCCCGACGCCGATTGACGCAGTTGCGAGGGCTGCCGCGACCGGTCCAGCGTCGGCGCCTCCTCGCATTCCTGGCTCGGCGCGGGTTCGCCGGGCACACCGTGAACCGGTTGGTTGAACAGCTCCTGGGCGGCGGAGAGGACGGTCACCGGTAAACAGCGTCCGGTACCGGTAGCTCGAAACAGCAGTCGCCCCGTGGGCGGTCGCTATATTCCTCCCCATGGAATCCAGCCGCATTCGAAGCCTATTCCTGGAGTTCTTCAGAGCCCGGGGTCACCACCTGGTGCCCTCGTCGGGGCTCGAACCCAAGGACGATCCGACCCTGCTTTTCGTCAATGCCGGCATGGTGCAATTCAAGCGCACCTTTTTGGGCCAGGAGCCGCGCGATTACACCCGGGCCACCAGCTGCCAGAAGTGCGTGCGGGCCGGCGGGAAGCACAACGACCTGGAGCAGGTCGGGCTCACCCGCAGGCATCACACCTTCTTCGAGATGCTGGGAAATTTTTCCTTCGGTGACTACTTCAAGCGTGAGGCCATCGCCTACGCGTGGGAGTTCATCACCTCCAAAGAGTTCCTCGGTATTCCAGCGGAGCGGCTCAGGGCGACCGTGCTCCACAGCGACGACGAGTCGCGGAAGCTGTGGGGCGAGGTCACCAGCCTGCCCGCCTCTTCGGTGTACGGTCTTTCGGAGAAGGACAACTTCTGGCAGATGGGCGATACCGGCCCCTGCGGACCCTGTTCGGAGATCTACGTCGACCTCGAGTGGACTCCCGGTGCTCCGGCCAAGGTGTATTCGCAGAAGGAGTTCGAGGAAATGGCCGAGGCGGGCCGGTTCCTGGAAATCTGGAACCTGGTCTTCATGCAGTTCGACCGCTCCGCCGATGGGACGCTCACCCCGTTGCCCAAGCCGTCGGTGGACACCGGGGCCGGGCTCGAGCGCATCGCCGCGGTAATGCAGGGGCAGGACGACAATTTCCACACCGATCTCTTCCTGCCTTTGCTCGACAAGGTCGCCGAGCTGGTTGGCACTCCGTACCCGCGCTCGATGACAGGATTGGGCGCATCCTATCGCGTGCTTGCCGACCACGCCCGTGCCGTCGCGTTCCTGCTGGCCGACGGCGTGTTCCCGAGCAATGAAGGTCGCGGATACGTGGTGCGGCGGATTCTTCGGCGCGCAGTGCGCCACGCCTGGCTGCTGGGCCGGCGAGAGCCAACCCTGGCTCCGCTGACCGGGGTCGTCGTGGACCTGATGGGCGGGATCTATCCCGAGCTGACCGGAAGCCGAGCCGACATCCGGAAGTGGACCGACACCGAAGAAGTGCGATTCCTCGCCACGATCGAGGGCGGTCTGGCGCGCCTGGAAGAACTCTTTACCACCGGGGATGGTGAGATCTCCGGGGAGGAATCCTTCAAGCTCTACGACACCTACGGCTTCCCGATAGATCTGACCGAACTAATCGCGGCGGAGCGTGGTGTTCGGGTGGACTCGGCCGGATTTTCCCGGGCGCTGGAGGAGCAACGAGCCCGGTCACGCGCGGGGCGGGGGGGTGGGAAGGACCGCGGGGTAACCAAGGGCGACCCCGCGCCGCGCCGCGAGAAGAAGCCCAAGTGGAATATCCTCCGCCGCGGCCGGCAGAAATTCGTCGGCTACGACATGACCGTCGCGGAAACCGAGCCACTCGCCTTCCGGCAGGACGGTGATCGCGTCGAGCTGGTCTTGCACCAGAACCCCTTTTACGCCGAATCCGGCGGACAGGTCAGCGACTCAGGCGCGCTCACCGGTGAAGGCTGGACGCTCCGGGTCGACGCGGTGCGCAAGGATGAACGCGGAGTGGTTGTTGCCGGCGATTACGGACCCGGTTTCGAGCCGACTCCCCTCGTCGCCCAGGTCGAAGGCCAGCGTCGCCGCAATATCGAGCGGAATCACAGTGCCACCCACCTGGTGCACGCGTCGCTGCGCCGGCACCTGGGCAGCCATGTGCGGCAGCAGGGCTCATTGGTCGACGACGAACGGCTGCGTTTCGATTTTTCGCATCACGGTCCGATCGAGCCGGCGACGCTCGAGCTGATCGAGCGCGACGTCAACCAGGCGATCTGGGCCAATGATCGGGTGAGTACCAGGGAAATGGGCTATCCCGAGGCACTCGCGCTGGGGGCGATGGCGTTTTTTGCCGACAAATACGGCGACGTGGTCCGGGTCGTCCAGATGGGCGACTCCATCGAGCTGTGCGGCGGCACTCACGTCGGGAGCACCGGTGCGCTCGGATTGTTCCGGTTCACCTCCCAGGGTGGTATCGCGGCCGGGGTGCGTCGAATCGAGGCGGTGACCGGTCCCGGCGCCTATACCGCGCTCGGCGAAATCGAATCGCGACTGCGGCACGCCGGCGACCTCCTCAAGACCCAGCCGGAACATCTGGCTCGGCGAATCGAACAGCTGCTGGCCGAGCGGGAGAAGCTGGAAGCCCGCGTCCGTGAGATGATCGAGCGGGGTGATACGGGCGCCGCGGGTCAGGAGCTCCAAGTCGGTGGGGTAACCGTGACGGTAACCGACACCACCGCCGAGGATCGCGATGAGGTGGGGCGCCTGGCGGACAAATTCCGCACCGGGAAGAAGAACGCGGCGCTGGTGCTCTTCGGTACTTCAGGTCGCGGGGCCGTCCATGTCGCCCTGACCGACGACCTGGTGCAGCGCGGGCT
>JBEPVJ010000436.1:0-2895 GCA_041691095.1 Gemmatimonadales bacterium | reverse complement strand
GCTCCATTCTGCTGTGCAGCGACATGGCGCTCATCGATGGCTCCCCGAGTCGACCAGACGATCGGGATGGGTGTACACGGTGTGCCGGCCGCCGCGGGCAAACCCGACCAGCGTCAGGCCGGCCTGCTGCGCGACCCGAACCGCAAGACCGGTAGGCCCGGAGATCGCCGCCATGAGCGGCGCACCGAGTACGGTAGTCTTCTGCACCATTTCGAAGCTGGCCCGGCTGGTGACTACCACGAATCCCTCCCGCGGGTCTGTCCCGGCCTTGAGCAGCGCACCGATCAGCTTGTCGAGGGCGTTGTGCCGCCCCACATCCTCCCGTACCAGTGAGACGGTACCGTCGAGCATTGCCCAGCCGGCGGCATGGACCGCGCCGGCCTGGGCATTGAGCGGCTGGCCGTCCTGGAGCTGCTCCATCGCACGGTGCATTGCCTGGGGACGGATCACCGGCCCCGGTGCGACCGGGTGAAGCTCCTTCATCACCGCGTCGAAACTCTCCGCTCCGCAGATTCCGCAGCCGGTTCGCCCGGCGAGCCTCCGAGCCCGCGAGTTGATCCGCTCGTCACACGCCCGAGACACCGAGGCCTGCAGCTCGATCCCTCGGCTGAACCGGACGACCTCCACGCCATACAGATCGGTCGCGTTGGGTATCAGCTCCTCGGTAATGCTGAAGCCCAGGGCAAAGTCTTCCAGATCCTGCGGCGTGGCCATCATTACCACATGGGGTTGGCCGTTGTACACGATGGCCACCGGGACCTCTTCGGCGATCAGCTCCGGGGCCGCCGGCTGGTAGCTCCCGTCCGTCCAGCGCTGGGCCGGGTGCTCGAGCAGCGGCTCCGCCTGCCCGAGCCGATGGAGGCCGAGGGGGTCGCGCATTTGATCCAGATTCATGGCTGCCTCCGGGGTCTCTGGAAGTATACGACGCTGACTTGGTGGTGAGTGGTAAGTGGGGGTTCCTATCGGCCGATGGGGGGCTTCGATTGGCGCGGAAGAACCGCCTATCAGCAGATTGTTTCATGCCCCGGATCATCCAGTTCCGTCCTATACGTACCCTGCCCGTCATCGGACTGGTGGGCTCGAGCGGCAGCGGCAAGACGACGCTCATCGCGGCGGTGCTGCCACTGCTTTCCCGGGCCGGCCTTCAGACCGCCGTCCTCAAGCATGCCCACCATGGATTCGACATGGACCGTCCCGGCAAGGACAGCTACCGGGTTCGGGAAGCCGGCGCGGCGCAGGTACTGGTGGCCTCCCGGGAGCGCTGGGTGCTGATGGGGGAGGAAACTCCCGAGCGCACCGAGCCGCCTTTCCGTGAGCTGCTGGCAAAGTTCGACCCCGCCAGCGTGGACCTTGTTCTGGTCGAAGGCTTCGCACGGGAAGACTATCCCAAGATCGAGGTCTACCGTCCTTCCACCGGGCAGCCGCCCAAGAGCTGGCCCTCCGATCCGGCCATCATCGCCGTGGCGAGCGATGAGCCCCTGAGCGTCACCGCCCCGGTGGTGCGGCTCGACCTCAACCGCCCCGAGGACGTCGCCGCATTCCTCCTCGCGCGGGTTAACGACATGAGCCCGTCGCTCCGGGTCAAACATGCCGGCTGAGTGGAGCGACGCGGTGTCGGCCGTTCTCGAGGAGCACAAGGCCAGGCCGGGGGCCCTGCTCCCGATCCTCCACGGGATCCAGGCCTCGCTCGGCTACGTCCCCGCGGAGTCGGTCCAGGTCATCGCCGGGGCGCTCAATCTCTCCCGCGCCGAAGTCCACGGCGTCGTCTCGTTCTATCACGATTTCCGGGAGGCGCCGGCGGGGCGCACCATCGTCCGCATCTGCCGGGCGGAATCGTGTCAGGCCGCCGGTGCCGCCTTGCTGCTCACCCGGATCAAGGAGCGACTCGGCCTGGAGCTGCACCAGACCACCGCCGACGGCGCGGTGACCCTGGAGCCAGTCTACTGCCTGGGAAACTGCGCCCTTTCCCCCGCGATCACGGTGGGCTCCGAGATCCACGGCATGGTCACCCCGGACAAACTCGACGCCTTGCTGGCGCCGCTGGGGGGCGTTCGATGACGCGGGTCTTCGTCCCGCGCGACTCCGGCGCGCTCTCGATGGGCGCCGAGGCCGTAGCCCGCGCGATCGCGCTCGAGGCGGCGGCCGGAGGCCACTCCGTCGATATCGTGCGGAACGGATCCCGGGGAATGTACTGGCTGGAGCCGCTGATCGAGGTGGAAACGGCGCAGGGCCGCGTGTCATACGGGCCGGTCGGCGCCGAGGATGTTCCCGGGTTATTCGCAGCGGGCTTCCTGACCGGGGCGGCGCATACGCTCCACCTGGGCCGGGTCGAAGACCTCCCCTGGTTCAAGAACCAGGAGCGACTGACCTTTGCCCGGGTCGGGATCGTCGACCCGGTGTCTCCCGGGGACTACGAGGCCAATGGCGGATACCGCGGCCTCCGGCGCGCGCTCGGCCTTACCGGCGCCGAGATCGTGGAGACGGTGACCCAATCGGGGCTGCGGGGACGGGGCGGCGCCGCCTTCCCTACCGGGATCAAGTGGAAGACGGTGCTTAACACTCCGGCCGACCAGAAGTACGTGGTCTGCAATGCCGATGAAGGAGACTCGGGCACCTTCTCCGACCGGATGATCATGGAGGGTGACCCCTTCGTCCTGATCGAAGGGATGACCATCGCCGGCGTGGCGGTAGGCGCCACCCAGGGATACATCTACCTCCGCTCCGAATATCCGCACGCGTACGCGGTGCTGAACGAGGCGATTGCCGCGGGTTATGCAGGCGGATACCTCGGCGCCAGCGTCCTGGGCAGCGGCCGGGCCTTCGACATCGAGGTCCGGCTCGGCGCCGGCGCCTACATCTGCGGCGAAGAAACCGCGATGCTGGAGAGCCTCGAGG
>JBEPVJ010000435.1:0-2898 GCA_041691095.1 Gemmatimonadales bacterium | reverse complement strand
GAGACAGCTGTGGCGCCGCCGCCGGTCTCCGCCTCCATCGTCCCCCCCGACACAGTACAGGCGGCGCGGCGCGGTTCACTGGCCGCGGGCACCGTGCTGCGGCTCGCGCCGGAAGGCGCTGCGCTGACCACCCTCGCTGGGCCGTCGGAGGTGACGGTGACCGAGCGAGATCGAGACTGGGTGAGAGTCAGCGTTTCCGCGTGGGTGCGCGCGGCCGAGGTGAGCGGCGTCGTGTCACCGGTGCCGGCAATCACCGGCGCCATGCTCCGCGAAAACCCCGATCGCTATGTCGGGCAGACGGTCGACTGGAGGATCCAGTTCTTGGCCATGCAGCAGGCCGATGAGCTGCGCCCGGAGATGGCACTCGGCCATCCCTACCTGTTGGCGCGGGGGCCGCTCCCGGAATCCGGGTTCGTCTATGTGCTGGTGTCGAAGGAACAGATCGAGCGGCTCCAGAGGTTGAAGCCGCTGGAGGAGCTTTCGGTGATGGTGACGATTCGGGCTGGGCGCACCCGGTACCTCGCCACTCCCGTCGTCGAGCTGGTGCGGCTCGGCGGCGGAGATTCGAGGACGCCATGAATGAGCAACTCATGCAGCGAATCCAGCGGCGTCTCGAGACGCTGACCGACGAGCGCGGCTACCAGATTCTCGACTATGTCGAGTTTCTCGAGAGCAAGTATGCGGCACGGGCCGCGCCGTCGAACATCTTCGCCAAGATCTCCGAAGGCATCGAAGACACCATGCGCGCCGCCCGGCTTCCCATCAAGGCCATCAAGGGAACCACCGGCCTTATGGACAGTGCCGGCAAAGTGATGAAAGGTGTGGCCGCGGCGGCGCAGAGCGTGGTGGACGAGGCGCTGCAGGCGGCCGAATCTCCGAAAAGCGCGCCCGGCGCGGTCGCCGCGCCGCGCGTGGCTCCCCCATTGGACCCGGGTCCGAAAGATGCCGGACGATCTTGATTTAGCGGGGCCGGCACCCTAATCTTCCCCATGAGTTCACTCCGTGCCGGCGTAGCCCTCACGTTCGACGATGTTCTCCTGGTTCCGCGCCACAGCACCGTCCATCCTCAGCACGTCTCCACCGCCAGCTTCTTCACCAAGAACATCCCGCTCCAGATTCCGCTGGTCGCTGCCGCCATGGATACCGTCACCGAATCGGAGATGGCCATCGCGATGGCGCGTGCCGGCGGGCTTGGGATCGTGCACAAGAACATGCCGGTGGACCGGCAGGCGGCCGAGGTGGACCGGGTCAAGCGCAGCGAAAGCGGGATGATCCGGAATCCGATCACTCTGGGGCCCGACCGTCCGCTGCGCGAAGCCGAGGTCTTGATGCGGAGGTTTCGGATCAGCGGCGTGCCGATCGTGGATGGCAACGGCCGGCTGGTCGGCATCATCACCAACCGGGACCTCCAATTCGAGCGCGAGCTCGACCGTCCGATTCATCAGGCAATGACCAAGGACAAGCTGGTCACCGCCCCGGTCGGCACCACCCTGGAAGAGGCGGAGCGCATCCTGGCCCGGCACCGCATCGAGAAGCTTCCCGTGGTGGATGCGGACGGCGTCCTCCGCGGTCTGATCACCGTCAAAGACATCTTCAAGCGCCGCCAGCACCCCGACGCCAACAAGGATCAGCATGGCCGGCTCCGGGTCGGCGCGGCGCTGGGCTCCGGCGCCGAAACGATGGTGCGGGCCAAGGCATTGATCGATGCCGGCGTGGATGTGCTGGTGGTGGATTCGGCTCATGGGCACAGCATCGGCGTGCTCTCGACCATCGACCAGCTGCGGCAGAAATTTCCCGACGTCCAGCTGGTCGGTGGCAACGTGGCCACCGAGGAAGGCGCCCGGGAGCTGGTGCGCCGCGGGGTCGACGCCGTGAAAGTCGGTATCGGTCCGGGCAGCATCTGCACGACGCGAGTGGTCACCGGCGTCGGCGTACCGCAGATCACCGCCGTGGTGGACTCGGTGCGGGGCGCTGGAGACGTTCCCGTCATTGCCGACGGCGGCATCAAGTATTCGGGAGACGTGGTCAAGGCGCTGGCGGCGGGGGCCGCCACCGTCATGATGGGCTCGATGCTCGCGGGAACCGAAGAGAGTCCTGGTGAGAGCATTCTCGCGGAAGGCCGCCGTTACAAGCTGATCCGCGGCATGGGCAGCATTTCCGCCATGCAGGACGGCTCGGCAGATCGCTACTTCCAGGAGGGGGAGCTTTCGCCATCGAAGATGGTGCCGGAAGGCATCGAAGGGCGGGTACCCTACAAGGGGCCGGTGTCGGACGTGCTCTATCAGATGGTGGGAGGACTCCGGAGCGGCATGGGCTACTGCGGTGCCGCCACGATCGCGGCGCTGCAGCAGGATACCGAGTTCTTGCGCATCACCACCGCGGGGCTGCGGGAATCCCACCCCCATGATGTGACCATAACCCGCGAGGCCCCGAACTACTCGGCCTGAAGACGAGAGGAAGAGCAAGGGGGCTCCGCGGTGCACCGCGGAGCCCCCTTGCTCTTCCTGCCTCACGCACCTCACCCAGTATTGAGCTTGCTGTGCTTCTTCCCGTACCCGAAGTAGAACACCAGGCCGATCACCAGCCACACTCCGAGCCGCAGCCAGTTGGTCCAGCCCAGTCCGAGAATCATCAATCCGCAGGTCACGACTCCCAGCGTGGCAACCACGGGAAGCGCGGGAACCGTGAAGCCGCGCTGCAGGTCGGGCCGCCGATTCCGCATGATCCACACCCCGATACACACCAGGATGAAGGCGAATAGCGTTCCGATGCTGGTCATCTCGCCGACGATGTCGTCGGGAATGAATCCCGCGAAGACCGACGTCAGCACGAAGAAGAGCATGTTCGACTTCCACGGCGTCCCGAACTTGGGATGGACTTCGGAGAACACCTTGGGCA
>JBEPVJ010000434.1:0-2912 GCA_041691095.1 Gemmatimonadales bacterium | reverse complement strand
GACAGGTGCTCTGGAGTCCGAACAGCAGCGGTTGCGCGGCCCGGCCTCCCGCCAGTGCCGCGGTAGTTCCCAGCAGTGTCCCGACGATCGTCATGCCGGCCACCTGCCGAAGCACCATGCCCCGGACCTGCCGGCCGTCGGCACCCAGCGCCATGCGGACGCCGATCTCGCGGGTGCGCTGGGTGACGGTGTAGGCCAGCACGCCGTAGAGACCGACCGAGGCGAGCAGCGTGGCCAGCACCGCGAAGGCCGCGGACAACGTGGAGATCAGCCGGTCCAGAAAGACATTCTCCTTCACCTGCTGGGCCAGCGGCTTCATGTTGGCCACGGGGAGCGCCGGGTCGAGCCGGCCCACGACAGCGGCAATGCTGCGCATCATCGCCTCGGGCTCGAGCGAGGTGCGCACGAAGTAATTGAGCTGGCCGATGGTGGAGTCCTGGGCGTGCGGAATCATGAAGACCGGAGGAATCTCCGCCTTCACATCGCTGTACTTGGAGTTCTTCACCAAACCCACGATCTCGATGTCCAGCGGGCCGCCGCTCCCCATGGAGATATGCTTGCCGACGGCGCCGCGACCGAGGTTGAATTTTTTGGCGAAGGCTTCGTTGACGACCGCCACCTTGGAGGATCCCAACCCGTCGGCCACGGTGAACTCGCGGCCGGAGAGGATCGGCACGGCCAGCGTATTGAAATATCCGGGACCGACTTCGTTGAACCGCGAGTTGTCGTCGACGTCCGGTCCCTTGGCATATCCCTCGACGCCCACACTGTTTCCCCAGTTACTTCCCGACAGCAGCGGCACCAGGGACGAGGAGACCGACGTCACCCCGGACAGGCCGGACAGCTCTTCCCGCAATCGGTTGAAGAGAACGGCCGAGCGGGCGGGCGTATAGCCGTTCAGCTCCGGCGCCACGGAAAAGGCCAGGACGTGGTCTGCCTGAAGGCCGAGATCGATCCGGCTCACGTTCATGAGGCTCTTGATGAAGAGACCGGCCGACGTGAGCAACGCCATGGAGAGCGCGATCTGTGCCGTCACCAGGATGGTGCGGAACCGGGTCGCGGCCCGCGCGCCGTGCAGCTGGCCGGCATTGGCGCGAATCGTCGTGACCAGGTCGGGCCGGGTGCTGTGCAGGGCGGGGAACATTCCGAAGAGCAGCCCGGTCGCGATGGAGAGCGCGGCGGTGAAGAGGACGACGGGGGTTTGGAGCCCGAAGTGCATCGTCAGCGCAGTATCCGCGGGGAGCACGGCGGCGATGCCGCCGAGGGTCCACTTTGCCACCAGGAGACTCGCGGCGCCGCCGAGCACCGCGAGAAGACAGGACTCGGTGAGGAGCTGGGTCAGCAGCTGGCGTCGGCCGGCGCCCAGCGAGAGCCGCACCGCCATCTCCATCGAGCGGCTGGCGCCGCGGGCCAGCAGCAGGTTGGCGATGTTGGCGCAGGCGATGACCAGGACCAGGGCGGTGAGCGAGAAGAGCAGGATTAGTGGGGTCCGGGTCTGGTCGTGCATCGAGCTCTGCCCTTTCCTGCCGTCCTCCAGCGTGACCTGCTTGACCTTGAACAGTACCATTCGCTTGTCGCTCATGCCCTTCTGGAGCGGCACCTCGACCTGGTTGATGATCGGGCCATAGGTGCGATTGATTCCGGCGCGGGCCTGGTCGATGGAAGTGTGCGGCTTGAGTCGGGCAAACAGGTAGACCCAGTACGAGCGCCGATTGTCGAATCCGTCGAAGCCCGGCGTGACCTGGGCGCGCATGGAGATCGGAATGAACACCTTCGGGAGCGAGCCCAGCGTCGTCCCGGTGAACCCCTTGGGAGCCACGCCGACGATGGCGAACGACTGCCCGTTCACAACGAGCGTCTTCCCGACCACGCCAGGGTCCGACCCCATATTGGTCGCCCAGTACGGATAGCTCAGCACCGCCACGAAATTGGCGCCGAGGGTTTGATCGTCTGCAGGAGTGATCAGGCGACCCACCGCCGGATTGAGGCCGAGGGTAGGGAAGTAGGAGCCGGAAACCAGCATTCCGTCTCCATTGATCGGGGTCTGGCCCTTCAACGCGAGGTTGACGTCAATGCCGCGATGGGCCGCGACACCGTCGAAAACCGTCTGGGATCGCTCGAGGTCCCGGAACATGGGATAGCTGAAGACGCTGCTGCAATCGCCGGCCCCGGTACAGGACTGTGAGCCGTCGTTGGGTCCGGGGGCGGCGAGATTGACCAGTGCGCCGGGATCCCGCACCGGGAGGGGGCGCAGCAGCATCTGGTCGAAGAGGGAGTAGATCGCCGCGTTGGCCCCGATGCCCAGCGCCAGGGAGACGATGGCGACGGTCGTGACGAATGGCGTGCGGAAGAGCGACCGGAACGCCAGCTTGATATTGGTCATTGGTCTTCGCAGTATGGGGGATCGGGATGCTTTCCCTTGGATTCCCCCACACGGGAAACCGTTGCTACGCCTTGGGGGCGTCCTTCGGCTACGAGCCTGACTCGCCGGTTATTCCGGCGAGGCTTCGTGCTTCCAAACTCCGTCCCTTGTCATCTCGATCGTGAATCGGGTCGCCTCTCCGCCGCGGGGTCTCGACCGCTATCCGGGCTCACGGAAAAAAGCCCGACCGGCTCGCCGAGACCAGCCGACCGACGCCGCCGCACGGATTTACCGGGGGGCTTTGGGCGCCGAGGTTCCAGGACCTCGAAACCCCCGGCACTGGAAGTGTGGCAGGGTCGAAGTCCGCCGACACACTGAAGTCCGGCATCGTCAGAGTGACCGTAGATCCGCCAACCCAGGCCGCGCTGGCGTCGAGGAAGGCGGACTGGCCCGTCGCGACGTAGCTGGCGAAGACCGCCGACCCGCTAAGGTCCGGCGGCAGTGTAAATGCGAACTGGAGCCGGAACGTCGCTCCGGGAACCAGGGTGAC
>JBEPVJ010000433.1:0-2919 GCA_041691095.1 Gemmatimonadales bacterium | reverse complement strand
GGCGTGGTGACGCCACCGACAGTCGTGATCGTGATCACATTGCTGCCGTTCTTGAAGTAGAGGCCCGAGAACACCAGCCAGGCGAACAGCACATTCATCGTGACACCTGAGAGCATCACGATCATCCGTTGCCAGATTGGCTTGGCTTCGAACACCCGGTCGGGCGGCACGCTGGCGCTTGCCTGGCCCCCCTCCAGCGCCGACGAGGCCGAGTCTTCTTCCCGGCTCGCCATCTTCACGTAGCCGCCCAGGGGCAGCCAGCAGATGGCGTACTCGGTTTCTCCCCGCTGGAATTTGAGCCACGGTACCGGCTTGCCGATGCCGAGCGCAAAGCGATGAACCCAGATCCCGAACGCCTTGGCCGCCACGAAATGCCCCAGCTCGTGCACGAACACCAGCACGCCGAGAACGACGATCAGGGATCCGATATTGGTCAGGATAGCGCTCATGCCAGCAACCTTTCCGCCGTCGCGCGCGCCCCGGCATCGGCCGAGCGTACCGCGTCGAGCGAGGTGGCTGGAGCCGGTTGATGCCGCTCCAGAGTTCCTTCAATCACTTCGGCAATTCGGCCGAAAGAGATTCGTCCCGCCAGGAATGCCTCCACCGCGACCTCGTTTGCGGCATTGAATGCCGCCGGCGCGGTGCCCCCGGCGCGCCCGGCCTCTACCCCAGCGTGAAACGCGCGAAAGACGTCGCGGCGCACCGGCTCGAAGGTCAGCGTGCCAATTTCGATCGGGTCGAAGGGCCGAACTCCCTGGTCCGCGGCCCGTGCCGGATGGGTCAAGGCGTAGAGAATCGGGAGCTCCATCGAGGGAAACCCGAGCTGGCCCAGCACACTTCCGTCGGCGAACTCCACGAAGGCGTGGACGATGCTCTGCGGGTGCACCACGACCTCCACCTGGTCATACGGCAGCCCGAAGAGGTGATGCGCCTCGATCACCTCCATCGCCTTGTTGGCCAGCGTCGCGCAGTCCACCGTGATCTTGCTGCCCATGCGCCAGGTGGGATGGTTGAGCGCTTCCTCGACCGTCGCCGCCGAGACGCGGTCCGCGGTCCAGCCCCGGAACGGCCCACCGCTCGCCGTCAGGATCAGCCGCTTGAGCGACGCCTCCCGACCCGCGATGCACTGCAACACGCCGCTGTGCTCGGAATCCACCGGGACAAGCTCGCCACCGCCACGCCGGGCCGCTTCGGCCACCAGGTCTCCTGCAGCCACCAGCGATTCCTTGTTGGCGAGCGCCACCCGCTTCCCTGCCTCGAGCGCGGCCAGTGTGGCTTCGAGACCGGCGAAACCCACCACCGCATTCACCACGATGTCGGCGTCCGGGTGAGTGGCCGCATCGATCAAGCAGCGAGGCCCGTCCCCAGTCGCCAGTCCCGAGAACGCCGGCTGCCATTCGGCCACCTGCTCGGCCAGCAGCGACGCATTCGATCCGCCGGTCAGCGCCACCAGCCTGAACCGGTCGCGATGCCGCCGCAGCACGTTGAGGGTGCTGGTCCCGATCGATCCGGTGGATCCGAGCACCGACACGCCCAGCATGCCCTAGAGAACTCCGAAGACGAGGAACAGCAGTGTGGCGACCGGAAGGACGAAGTAGAGTGAGTCGAGCCGGTCGAGGACCCCGCCGTGTCCGGGGATGAGCGCGCCCGAGTCTTTCACGCCCGCCTCACGCTTGAGCAGCGATTCCGCCAGATCGCCGACCTGCGCCGTAGCGGCGAGGATCAACCCCATGAAAGCGGCGACACCCAGCGGGACGCTCCGGCCCGTCGGCGCGAGCGCCAGGGGAACGAAAGCCACCGCCGTCAGCACCCCACCGAGCAATCCGGCGATTCCGCCGGCGCGGGTCTTACCGGGGCTGATGCTCGGCGCCATTTTGGCGCCGCCGATCATCATGCCGCCCCACATGGCGAAGCTGTCGCAGAGCCAGGTAATAGCCAGCGGAAAGAACACCATCCAGGTGGCGCCCCACGATGCTCCCGGGCCGGCGGCGTACCGGATCACCAGGAGGGTCGAAGGAAGCACGCCGCAGTAGATCGGGCCGAGCAAGGTGACTGCCGCCGCGGACAGCGGGCGGTCGGAGGCGGCGCGCTTCCACAGCACGCCGCACAGCACAACGATGGGGATGAGCGCTGCGGCCAGCGGCCACTGGGAAAGGAGCCAGACCGGGAAGTGACTCAGCGCCCCTGCGCCGGCGCCGAAGATGCCCGAGGCCGAGGTGCCGGGCGAGGCGGCGAGCAGCCAGATCGACAATGGCGCCAGCGCGGCCAGGATCATGCCCAGCCCACGCAACGGCCGCGCGCCGGTCTTTTCGGCCAGGTCGAAGAGCTCCCGGGTGCCCAGCACCGCCGCCACCGCCACCAGCAGCGCAAGACCTAACCCGCCTTCGTAGACGACCCCCAGCGCGATCGGGATGGCGACTGCGGCGACCAGGACCCGCTTGCCGAGGTTGCTCACGAAGACGCCGGAATTCGTCCAAAGCGGCGGTCGCGGCGCTGAAAATCCAGGATGGCCTCGAAGAGAGTACTGCGGGTAAAGTCGGGCCAGAGCACCGGCGTGACGTGGAACTCGGCGTAGGCCACTTGCCAGAGCAGAAAGTTCGAGAGCCGGTGCTCGCCCGAGGTGCGGATCAACAGGTCGGGATCGGGCCATTCCGCGGTGTAGAGCCGGCGGGCCAGGGCCGCCTCGTCCACGTCGGCGGCCGTCATTCTGCCCGCCTCTACCTCTTCGGCGATCAGCCGCGCGGCGCGAGTCAGCTCGGCCCGGGACCCGTAGGAGAGGCAGATGTTGAGCGAGAGCGCGGTGCCGCTGGACGTCTGGGACTCGATGGTGTCCACCGCGGCCCGCGCGCCGGGGGTCAGGCGCTCCAGGTTGCCCGGCATCCGCACCGCCACGCCGCGCTCGCGTAGCTCCGATCCCTC
>JBEPVJ010000432.1:0-2922 GCA_041691095.1 Gemmatimonadales bacterium | reverse complement strand
TCACGGTTTGAGACCCTGTCCGGCTTGACCAAGGGTCAGGCCGGGGCACGATCACGGCTCCGTGGTGGTCGTTGACGTCGGCCGCGGGCCGAATAGTGCCGTTCGTGATGCCGTACTTGCCTGCGGTGGAGGGCGTCGCGGCATGGGCGGCGGCTGCGAGAACAGGAGGGTGCAATGGCCGATCAGGCGATGCTTCTAGCGGCGGGGATCTTCGCCGCCTCCACAGCGTTCGGTGCGGCCGTGTCCCTCAAGGAAGACGTCCGTGGGGCACCGCTGGGTATCGACCTTCCCGGCAGCGTTGAAGCGCACCTGGCGGTCGGTTGGGGCAGCGGCCTTACCGCCCCCTGGCCAATGCCGGCGCTGGCGCTGGCCGCGGCTGTCCGCGCCGGCCCCGAAGTGCGGTGGGCTCGACCCACCTGTGTAGGACTCGGCATCGGCATACTCGTTGGCACGATCATCGAGCCGGTGACCTGGGGGCGGCGCCCATCGTCGCTGCTGACCGCGGCATCCGTGTCCCTCAACCTCATAGCCGCAGTCGCTCTGCTGACCGCCGGGCGCAGGCGGGCGACCACGACCCTTCAACCCGGTGCGCCAGACGTTGCCCCGCTCGGCGACTCAAAGCGGCGGGCAAAGTCACCGGACAGATTCCAGGCAACGCGCCTCAGCGCCCCCGCCCGGTAAGCACCGATGCGCCGACAGGCGGCGGTGTGACCGTGCCGCTTCGCGGCGGAAGGAGCCACTTCTAGGCGGCGGAATGTGAGCCAAGAGAGGCTTCCGGGCTGCTGGTGGAGAGTCCTGTGCGCGATCTCCATCCCGCGCCAGCACTCTTAACGAAGGCCGGTTCCTGCGACCGTCGCCACCTCCTAAGCGTCACAGGTCGGCGTAGGCTCGCACGATGTCAATACGCGCTTGGGTCGCTCACTCGGCTTGCGCTCCCTGATCCGTTTGAGCCCCCCCGTATTCTGCGGAGGACGGGGATGTGACCCGAAGGTTGGAGGTGCGGGCGTGGATGCTACCGGAGTTCGGGTCTGCGGAGTCGCCGCTGTTGCCGGGGGGGTGACCTTCGGGATCTCGATGTTGACGCCGCTGCGAGGGTGGATGCGACCCGGGGTGCCGCTCAGTGTGGCGGCGATGGTGCTGGGAGCTGCTGGCCTTTACCACGTGACCGTTGCGCGTGAATCGGGATGGGTGCGTGGCGGTCTCATTGTGGGGGCCGGCGGGCTCGGGCTGGGACTGGTGGGGATGAGCGGGTCCGCGCTACACGTCGGGCCGCCTGCGGACTCGATCATCAACACTGGTGAGCATTTGGGCCTGGTGTTCATTGGAGCGGGGATGGCCGCCTGGTCGGTCCCGGTTCTGCGGTACCGGCTGTTGGGTGTCTTCAGCCTAGGGCCCCCGCTGCTAGCCATCACGGGCCTCTCCGGGGTTGTCATGGTTTCTGCGGAGACCTTCTCTCGACTTGAGCGCGGCCCGATCCCCTTGGTGTTCTCGCTTGGCTGGCTTCTGCTCGGCGCAGGGCTGATAACCCACCCCGCACCTTCTAGCTTCTCCCGCCTGCCGTCCCGCCATTGAGCAGCCCCGCCCTCGGCAGCTCCCTGGTCAGCTAACGACTCGCTCCTCTCCCTGAGGGTGAGCCGCAACGAGCGCGCAAGACTCGGGTTATAGATCAGCACCATCGCGTTAGTGCGACGCTGCCGCTTCCCGGCGGGGCGACCTCAGGCGAGTCCTACCCCTGCTTCCGCCGCCATGGCCACATGGAAGTCCGCTGGCGAGTCGGTCCCCCAATTCGCTTGGGCCGAAGGCTCACCCTCAAGCCCCCCGGCCACGCGCCGCCCGGGCCGTCTCCTCCGTCAGCTGAGGAGTTGCAGGACCCTTGTCACGGTATCGGCCGGCTCCAGGGTTGGATCAACGTAGATCTCCCATGAGTGCCCGCCAAAGCCCTTGGCGTGCTCTGCCACCCAGATGTCAATCGAAACTGACCGACCACCCTCTGGTCGGAATTCAATAGCCCGAGTCTCCATCAGACCCAGTGCGATTCAGTCCGAAGTGTGCTGGGCGCCCCGGCGGCGTCACGCCTTCGGAGTGAGTTCGGTCAAGGAGGACCGCCGATGCGCTGAGGTCCCCGGCTCAAGCGGTCGAAATCCCTGCGTCACAGCGATGACCGCCGCCACCGCCACCGCCGGCGTGCGCGGTGCGTCCGGGCGGTGGGTCGGATGGCTATCAGTGGAGACCCTGACAGCGGACCCCGGGGATTCCCGATTGCGGGCGCGGGCAGCGTGACGCTACACAGGATCGACGGCGCGCAGGTAGGCCGCCGCGGTGAGGAGGGATCCCGTTCGATGAGCCACCCACAAGTTCAACAGCCGCGGGTGCCGCCGAGTCCTGCTCCGGCGTCGCTGCGCTGGTGGCCGCTGGTGGTGATCACGTCCGCCAACTACGCGTGGCAGGTTCCGTACGCCGTGCATCAGTACGGGCGCCGCTGGGATGCTTTAGCGGGCCTGTCCGTACCACTAATCCTCACTGGCGTCTGGTTCGCGATCGCGATGGTTGTGACCGTCCGCGGGCGGCGGGGCGGCCAGCCAGCGTTGGCGTCGTTCCTGGTCATCGAGGTCGGTTTCTACACCCTCCACAACGCCAGCGGGGCGTTCGCGGCCGATATGCCGCTGGATAACCTCGTCCTGCTGATCGCCTCTGCGCTCGGCTACGCCAGCACCGCGGTCGCCGTCGTCTATCTCGTGTTGATGGCCCGCACCCGGCATGCCGCGCGCTCTTCCTCCGGCGCAGCCGGTGGGATCAAGCACGAGGCGACTAAGCGGGCACCGAGTGCGGCGACATTCGCGGCCCTGGATCTGTATGGCACGAGGGGGACGTCCCTGCGGCGTCGTATGGTGATGGCCGAGTTCATCATCGGCACTATGGCGA
>JBEPVJ010000431.1:0-2931 GCA_041691095.1 Gemmatimonadales bacterium | reverse complement strand
GGCTATCGCCCAGGAGCACGGCTCGCCTCCCGTCACCAGCCAGCGCCGCGGCAGATGCACTGGCGCAAATTCCGGCCCGGCCAGCGCCTGGAAGTGGCCCGGCGTGATCTTGAGCAGATCGATCGGATGCGCCGTCATGTAGGCCTGGAACTTGGAAGCATCCTGGCAGGTGTCGGAGGGCAGGACGTGGAGAGTGCCACCGGCCGCCAGCGTCGGAAACACGCTGGTATGCCCAAGGTCGGCGGCCAGCGTCGATACGGTTGCCGCGTGCCACGGCGTGCCCCCGCCACGCAGGTCCATGCCGAGGACGCGGGCGATGGCGCGCGTGTAGTGCACCAGGTTCGCGTGGGTGACGCCGACGCCCTTGGGCGTGCCGGTGGAGCCCGAGGTGAACAAGATGTAGGCGAGCGAGGACGGATCGAGATCCACGGCCGGCGGAATCCCGGGCAGTCCGGCCAGCTTGCTCGCGTCCCCGTCGAGGCACAGGGTCTCGGCGTCCGGAAACAATCCCGTCCAGGTGCTGCTGGTTACGACCACCCGCGCCCCGCTGTCGGCGAGCTGACGGAAGAGGCGCGCAGTGGGCGTATCCGGGAGGAGGGGGACATAGGCACCCCCACTGAGCAGGATCCCCACCATGCCGACCATCAGGTCAGCCGATCGATCGAAGCAGAGGCCCACCGGGACGTCGGGTCCCGCGCCGAGCTGCCGGAGCCGGTGGGCAACTTGCGAGGCTCGGATCAGGAGGTCTCCCCAGGTCAGGTGCACGGCGCCGCTCACGACGGCATCCTCCCCGGGTCGGCGCGCCGCGGCCTCGGCGATCATCGTGGCCATCGTAGTAGCGGGGCCCAGCACCACGCTCGTCGCATTCCAGTCTGCCAGCTCCGCCCGTTCCGCGTCCGGCAGCAGGGGGAGTGTTGAGACCCGCCGCGACGGATCTGAGGCAATCCCCTCGAGCAGGGTCCGGAGCTCGCCCAGCATGCGCTCGATGCGATCGCCGTCGAACAGCTCGGTCCGGAAGTAGAGCACCAGCCGCACCAGGTCGGGGCGATCGGCCAGGAACAGCGTGAGGTCGAACTTCACCGTTTCGTTGGAGAGGGCTTCCGGCTCGACCGAGAGCTCGCCGAGATCGAGGTGCTTGCTCGAGGTGTCGAGCTGGGTGAACACCACCCGGAACAGCGAGCCTTCGCTCAGGGTGCCCTCGCGGCTGCGGTCCAGCAGGAGCCGCTCGAGCGGCATTTCGTGGTGCTCGAACGCTCCCAGCGCGGCATCCCGCACCCGCGCCAGTAGCGCATCGAAGGACGGGTCGTCGGCGAAGCGCGCCCGGTAGACGAGTGTGTTGGCGAAGAATCCGATCAGCTGCTCGGTTTCCGCGCGGTCCCGCCCGGCCATCGGCGAGCCGACCAGAATGTCGTCCTGGCCGCTCAGCCGCGACAGCAGCGTCTGGTACGCCGCGAGGAGCACCATATAAAGCGACGCGCCATGCTTCTGCCCAACCCGTCGCAGGCCGGCCACCAGCTTCGGCGGAAGCTCCAGCACCCGATGATCTCCCTCGGTGCCGGGAGCAGCCGGCCGCAGGCGGTCGGTCGGGAGCTCCAGCACTGGAAGGTGGCCATCGAGCTGCGCTCGCCAGAAACGGAGCAGGCCCTCGAGACGCTCACCCTGGAGCTCGTCACGCTGCCAGGCCGAAAAATCACCGTACTGGATCGGCAGGTCCGGCAGTGTCGCCGGTCGCTCGGCGCGGAATCCCTCGTAGAGCGCGAACAGGTCGCGCTGCATCACGGTGCCGGACCAGCCGTCCGACGCGATGTGATGGGTCACCAGCACGAGGATATGCTCGGTCGGCGAGAGCCGGATGATGCCGCGGCGCAGCAGCGGATCGCGGGTTAGGTCGAATGGCGCGCCGGAAAGCGCTTTCACCAGCCGGGCCGCCTCCCGTGCCTGTTCCGCCGGCCCGAGCTGCGAGAGATCCACCGGAACCAGCGGCTCGGTTCGAGGCGGCTGGATGACTTGCCATACGGCGCCGTCCCGCTCGCTGTACGTAGTCCGCAGGATCTCATGGCGCTCGGCTAGTGCGTCGAGCGCACGGTTCAACGCCACCAGATCGAGGGGGCCCTTGAGGCGTCTCGCCCGCGGCATGTTGTACGCGCTCTGCCCGGGTGTCGCCCGGTCCAGGTGCCAGAGCAGCTCCTGGGCAAACGACGCCGGCATGGCACTCGCGGCAGGCCGAAGGGTGTCGTTCACTCGAGCGCCGTGCGGCTGCGCCGCGTCGGACCGGTGGAAGCAGGCGGGGCCGGAGTGGCCGGCTCCGGGGAGACGAGCAGGGGAGCCAGCCGCGCGACGGTGGGATGATCGAATAGCGTGCGCAGCTGGAGGCGCACCCCGAATTGCTTGGCGACGCGGCCCAGCAACCGGATCGCGAGCAGTGAGTGCCCGCCCATCGCGAAGAAGTCCTCGTCGCGCCCCACCCGCTCCCGCTTGAGAACGTCGGCCCACAGGGTGGCCAGGGAGGCTTCCATCGGGTGCTTCGGGGTCAGCACCTCCGCGAGCTGCTCCACCGTGGGCGCATCGAACAAGGCACGGAGCGGGAGCCGAACGCCGAACTGCTTGGCGATCTTGCCGAGCAGCCGGATAGCCAGAAGTGAGTGCCCGCCCAGCTCGAAGAAGTTGGCGTGAATACCGACCGAGTCCCGCTTCAGGATCTCCGCCCAGAGCGTCGCGAGGGTGCTCTCCGTCTCATTCCGAGGGGCGCCGTTGGCGGCGCCCGCCCGGCCCGGGGCGGCCGGCTCCGGAAGCGCCCGGCGATCCACCTTGCCATTGGCGTTGAGCGGCAGGGCGTCCATCCGGACCCAGGTGCCCGGCACCATGTAGTCGGGCAGCTGTGCCGCGAGTGATGCCCGGATGGCGCCGGGAAAGTCCGGCTCGGTGGTGACG
>JBEPVJ010000430.1:0-2940 GCA_041691095.1 Gemmatimonadales bacterium | reverse complement strand
GCCTTACCGTTGCTGTCCGCAATGATCGATTCGGCGACCATCTTCCCTTCGACAGCGCACGCGTCACCAGCGACTTCCGTCTTGACACCGGCGACCGATCCGGGCGTATTGCCTGTGAACTGACCGATCACCGGGATCCCAGCCTGCTGAGCGGCCGCGTACCCAGAACCTGCGATGTCCGAGCCGATGCCGTTGACGATGATGACGCTCGGCTTGGCATTCACTGCGTTGGTGAAGCAGGTGTTGGCCGTATCAGGGGTCGCTCCCCCATCACACAGGGTGAACTTGTATCCGAGCGCCGTGGCCGCGACCTTCAAGGACTTTGCCTGGTTCGAGCAGCCCTCCAGCGACTGGTTGCACCCGATGTTGTAGATGTACGCGCTTTTCACCGGCGTGACCGAGCCGGTTTCCAGGATCTGGGTCGGGATCTGGCTGTTCTTTTGCGTATCAGCGATCGCGGTGGTCAGCCACGCCGGCGTCGCCGCCGCGGTACCGGAAGAACTGACTGCCGGCGATGAACTGGACGTTGTCGAGGAGCCGCATCCGGCCACCGCGGCGAGCACGGCAACGGCGGCGATCGCGAACACACCCTTGGTCCCTGGCATCAAAAGCTCCTGGAATGGACGGATGCTTCGAGGGCGTTTTGCCCTGGTGAGCGGGCCGTCGTGGAACGTATGAACCGGACTCGTAACTCGTCTCCGCTGAATCGACAACCCTTTTCTCTGGCGAGAAAGGGCTTCAGATCAGGAAATCCGGGCCTCAGAGATTCTCCGTGGCGCGCTCAAGAAGCGCGGCAAACTTCTCCTGGGCCGCCGCTCGCCGAGTCGGAACGTGCTCGCTGGGCACCTCGGTTGGCGTATAGCCCCGGAGGATCAGCCGAGCGACGGCGGTGCGGTGTACTTCGTCGGGGCCGTCGTAGATCCGCGCCCCCCGGGCGTTTCGGTACATGGCCTCCAGAGGAAGGTCGGTGGAGTAACCGAGCGCGCCGTGCGCTTGCAGGGCGCGATCGATGACGTTGTAGAGGACGGCTGCCCCGAAATACTTGATCATCGAGATCTCGACCCTTGCCCCCGCCGAGCCACGCTGGTCAACCGTCCAGGCAGCCTGCAGCGTCAGCAAGCGTGCCGCCTCAATCTCGGCGGCCGAGTCGGCGATCCAGTTCTGCACGGTCTGCTTGGTGGCCAGCACACCTCCTTGGACAGCGCGCGAGACGGCTCGCTCGCACAGCATGTCGAAGGCACGGCGAGACTGACCTATCCAGCGCATGCAGTGATGGAGACGACCCGGACCCAAGCGGGCTTGGGCGAGGCGATACCCACCACCCTCGTCGCCGAGGAGGTTGTCATTGGTCAGTTTGACCGAGCGATAACGGATCTCTGAGTGTCCGTACCCGCCGGCGTGAAAGCGCCCGGCCCACCCGACAGGCTGTTCCATGGTCGGGATGTCCCGGACGATTTCCACCCCGTCGAGATCCGTCGGGACAATGAACATCGACGCCCCGTCCCGAGCACTCTCGCCGGTCACAGCCATGACAATCAGGAAATCCGCGGCGGACCCATTCGAGGTGAACCACTTGTGTCCGTCGAGAACCCATCCGTCGGCCACTCTGCTCGCACGGGTCATCAACTGCGAGGGGTCTGACCCGGCCATCTCGGGTTCGGTCATCGAGAAGCCGCTCTTCAGCTTGCCCGCCAGCAGTGGCCAGAGCCATCGTTCCTTTTGAGCATCGCTCCCCGCGAGCGCGATCAGCTCCGCGTTGCCTGAGTCGGGGGCCTGGTTGCCGAAGACCACGGGAGCCATGGCGCTCATCCCGAGTATCTCGTGCATCAGCGCCAGGTTGACCTGGCCGAAGCCGCGTCCACCCAGCTCTGGCGGCAGGTGTGCCGCCCACAGCCCCTTCTCCTTGACCTGCTGCTGCAGGGGGCCGATCAGGAGCCGGAAGGATTCTTCGTCAATGTCCTCGAGTGTCTCAAGCGGAAAGACCTCGGCCCGAACGAAGTCACGCATCCACGAAAGCTGCTCGTCGAAGGCCGGGTCAGTCGCGAAGCTCCAGGTCACGTGCCCCTCCATTGCTCATGTCGGGCGGTATCTTCGCCGATCATTCTCTGCGGAGCAACCGTTTCTGCTGGTGGAAGCGCCGAGCCGGCCCGTCGGAGGTGAGGATCTAACTCGCGCCTGCGCCTCACATCAGGGTTCCGGCAAACCGGGAAGCTGACGTCCACCTGTTTGTAGGTCGGTTGTGGGCGGAGGAGAGTCGTCCGGCCCGCACTGTGGAGGTCAGTCATGGTGCGGGAAATGGCGCCAACAAGGCGGAGACTCTCGAAGCCGTTTGGACCGAGGAGAAGTTCAGGGAGTTGTGGCAGCGCGGTCGCCATGAGAAACACGCGTCTCTTCCTTCGGCGGCTGGCGGATGCGGCCCCGAATGGCACGACAAGGATGCCGTCGCTGAGGATTTCGGCCGCACGAAGGGCGGCAGGTCGGTGGCGGGCGCCAGCGGAGCGGTGGGACCGCCTGTGGCGTGATGGGCTCCCATGCCCCTTGGTGGGGGAGGACCTTAACTACGAGATGCGCATTGCGGCTCGCGTGCTGACGATCGCGACCGGCGGGAAGGCCAGGTGGTGGTGGTGACGTCCGACGGCGTCACCACCGTGCTGGCCCCATCACAGATGCGCGCTTGACCGCCGCTCAAATGGTCCCACCGGAATGCGTACTTCCGGTGCGAGGACGCGCAAAGCGTCCTACTCCGCCCGTCATTTCAGGGGATTGACGTGAAGCTCCTGGGCGGCCTCGGCATCGCGGTTGCGATCTCGGCGTTGCTGCCTGCGGGAACACCACGCAGCCGGCCACTACGACGACACCAACGGCCACGGCAACCATTCCGCCGACCATGCCCCCGACCGCGCTCGCGACTCCTGCGACACCAACTATTGCATTCACCGG
>JBEPVJ010000429.1:0-2940 GCA_041691095.1 Gemmatimonadales bacterium | reverse complement strand
GCCCTGCAGCTCGGGGATCAGGTCCGAGGGCTTGGAGACGTGGAACGCGCCAGCGGCGATGAACAACACGTGGTCGGTGCGGACGTAGCCGTAGCGAGTCTGGACGGTGGAGCCTTCGACGATCGGCAGCAGATCGCGCTGGACGCCTTCGCGGGAGACGTCGGGGCCGCCGGTGGCACGCTCGCCGGCGATCTTGTCGATCTCGTCGATGAAGATGATCCCGTGGTTCTCGGTGCGATCCAGCGCCTCGTTTACCACGTCGTCCATGTCCACCAGCCGCTTGAGCTCCTCGTCGAGCAGAATGCGGCGAGCCTCGGGCACTCGAACGCTGCGCCGCTTCTTCCCCTTGGGCATCATCTGCTGCAGCCACTCGGTGAAGTTGAAGTCGGTGCCTTCCATGCCCTGGGGCGGCTGCATCATGTCCACCGGGGGATAACCCTGCGGGGTTACCTCGATCTCCACTTCCCGCTCATCGAGCTTTCCTTCGGTCAGCATCGCCTTGAGCTTGTCGCGGGAGCGGGTGCGGCTTTCCTCATCGGGAGCGGGGGCTTCCTCCTCTTTGCGCCCTGGCGCCGTTGCGCCGGGCGGCGGGCCCGCCGGCAACAGCAGATCCAGCAGCTTCTCGTCCGCGGCGGCCTCGGCCTGCGGATAGATCTCGTCTTCCCGCTCGGTGCGCACCAGGTTCACCGCGGCGTCGACCAGGTCGCGCACCATGCCCTCGACGTCCCGCCCGACGTATCCCACCTCGGTAAACTTGGAGGCTTCGACTTTGACGAATGGCGCGCCGGCGAGCCGCGCCAGTCGCCGGGCGATTTCCGTTTTGCCGACGCCGGTGGGGCCGATGAGGATGATGTTGGATGGGGTGATCTCGTCACGGATCGGCTCGGCGGCCTGGGCCCGGCGCCAGCGGTTCCGCACCGCGATGGCGATGGCGCGCTTGGCCGCTTCCTGTCCCACGATGTAGCGGTCCAGCTCCGCCACGATCTGCCGGGGCGGCATTTCCTCCAGCCAGGGAAGTGGGGGTGGAAGTGCCGGGTCTGCGGCAGCGCCGCCGGGCGAGGTCATGTCGTCTGCCTTCCCGATGCGGCCGCAGTGGAATCCGGACGCGGGTCGACGCTGCGCAAGACCTTGCCCAGCTCCAGGCGGCCGGAGCGCGGCACCAGCTGGAGCCAGAGGCTCTGGTTGACGCTGGAGCAGCAGTTCGCATCGCTCTCAGCGTACACCGGCATGAACCACCAGAAGGTGCCGTCGTCGCCGAGTGGTCCCGTCCACGAGTCGAATGGCGGTCGAGTCGGGCCGGGCACCGGGATCGGGCCCTTGCGAAGGGTCTCTCCCGCTTTGAGCTGCGTGTAGAGGGCCGCGGAGACATCGACCGACTCCCAGCAATGGAAGCCACCGGCGATGTGGGCCAGAACGCACCCCTCGAACACCGCGCCAGTCCCGTCTATCCGGTACACCAACGCCAGCTCCTGCCTCCCGTCATGATCGAAGTCACCCGGCAGGGCGGCATAGAGGCCGCCGATGCCCGGCTCGTCGGCATTGGAGCTGACGTAGAGCGCCAGAGCGGTGCTGTCCGGGCCGTCACGCACAATGAGATACCGAACCGGGTAGACGATCGTGAGGGACCCACCAGCCGAATCCCAGCGCGCCTCTTGGGGTCCGCAACGGCGCAGCTCGACACGGTTCACCCGTCCCGGCGCATCGAAGGCCACCGCCCACACGGATTCTCCGGCGCATGCTCCGGCCCTCCCCGACTCGGCGCGAAGACAAGCCGTCACAGTATCGGCGGGCGCGCGATAGGAATCACAAGTGGACCGGAAGGAGTTATCCCGCCGGGCCCAGTCGATAGTGTCAACCACCGCCGCCGCGGCGACCGCGCGTTCCGCCGGGGCGTTCTTGCGGGAGACTAGCGTGCAACCGAGCAGAAGCATCGGGGTGGCGAGCTTCCCAACGGCTCCGGGCATCAGGCGCACGCTCAGAGCTCCAGAATCGTGAGATTGCGGTTGGTGAACACGCAGATCTCCGATGCGATGATGAGCGAGCGATCCACCACTTCGCGCGCCGAGATGTTCGGATCGGGCAGAAGTGCCCGCGCCGCAGCGAGCGCGTAGTTGCCGCCCGAACCGACCGCCAGCAAGCCGTCGTCTCCCTCGATCAGCTCGCCGGAGCCGGAGAGCAGAAAGCTGTGGTCGAGGTCGGCAACGATCAGCAGCGCCTCGAGCCGGCGGAGAATCCGGTCGCTGCGCCAGTCCTTGGCAAGCTCCACCGCGGCGCGGGGAAGATTGCCGGGGTAGCGGTCCAGCTTCTCCTCGAAGCGCTCGAAGAGGTTGAGCGCATCCGCCACCGAGCCGGCAAAACCCGCCAGCACCTTGCCGCCCTTGAGCGAGCGCACCTTGTTGGAGGTGGATTTGACGATAGTATCGGCAATGCTGACCTGGCCATCGCCGCCGAGCGCGACGCGGCCGCCCTTGCGGACCACCAGGATTGTCGTGCCATGGAATACAGTCATAGTGTCACCCTCCTCGAGGGTGCGCCTGCCGATAAACCTGCTTCAATCGCTCCACGCTGGTATGGGTGTACACCTGCGTGGTGCTGAGCGACGCGTGGCCCAGGAGCTCCTGGACCGCCCTCAAATCCGCACCGGCATCCATGAGGTGCGTGGCGAAGGTGTGCCGGAGTGAGTGGACCCGGTGCCCGTTCGCGGCGACGCCGTCGAACAGACGGTGCATCCGCCGCTGAATGGTGGTGACGCCGAGCCGGCGCCCGCTGCGGTTGAGGAACACCGCGGCCTTGTCGGCGCCGGGCTTCCGCGCCACCGCCTCGCGGGCGAGAAGATAACGCCGCAGCGCCTGCACTGCCTTCTGTCCCACCGGCACGATGCGCTCTTTTCGGCCCTTGCCGCGGACCTTCACCTGGTCGCTCAGGAGATCGAGAGTCCGG
>JBEPVJ010000428.1:0-2950 GCA_041691095.1 Gemmatimonadales bacterium | reverse complement strand
TCACCGACGCGCGCTACCGCACGCTGCACGACGCCGCGCACACCGGCATCGGCGGATCGTCATACGGCGCGCTGATCAGCAGCTACGTCGTGGCCGCGCGCCCCGGGGTCTTCGGCCGTCTGCTGTCGGAGAGCGCCACCGACCGGGGCTTCGACTACGCCGATGCCCGTCCCGTGACGGCCTGGCCTTCCCGGATTTTTCTCGGCATCGGCACCAACGAGGATTCCAGGCCGGGGTGCCGGCCGGGGCCGGTCCCGACGCTGGCCGACTCCTCCCGTGCGCAGCTCGATGACATGGTGATGGGCGTGCTGCAGATGGATGCGTACTTGCGGAAAGCAGGTCTCGATTCCACCCGGCTCCGACTGGTGGTCGTGCCCTGCGGGACGCACACCGCCGCGGCATGGGCGTCCCGGTTGCCTGACGCGCTGACGTTCCTTTTTGCGGAACGGCGCTGAGCCTCCCTTCCCAGGGCCGCTCCGGCGGTCGAGGCTTCTACTTCCCGTTCGTCTTCGTGATATCGGCAGGCCGCCGCGCGCCTGCCGCTCTCTTCCGTGCGAGCTCCTCCTGCTGTAACCGGTGCTTCTCCTGCATTCTCTTGTCCGCCCGCGGCAGGATCTTCGGTACCATGACCTTGAGCGATGGAAAGCGGCACCCGATCGTGTGGATCGGGACGACTCCCACCGTCCTGCCCGACCTCGGCGGATCGGCGAGCCCGATCTGGGGAGCCAACCGGTGCGGGCGTGCGGTGGGGAACGAGCCGGGTCACATGGTGCTGTACGATACGACCTGTTAACCGATAAATCTTTACAAACCTCGTGCTCTGCTTGAAATGAGGCATGATGTTGACGTACTCTGCCGGGGCAGAGACGCCACAGCGGATACCACAGGTCGGGAGGATTGCTCAGTCGGCGAAGGGCAAGATCCGGCCAAGCTGGCTACCGCCGGATCACCCGGCTCAGCCAGGCGTCGGAGCGATAGTCCTGGATGGTGACGACGGCTCGGCGCAGGTCGCGCGATACTTCGGCATTCCACGCATGCCACGGGATCGAGCCGAGCTTCTCGACTCGACCCGGGCCCCGCACGTGGTAGAGGGCGAAGCTCTCCGCGCCTTCGAGGATGCCATATGAGAGCGACCCGTCATTGAGCCAAGTGAGATGGCCGTTTTCTGCCCCAGCCGAGGCCATAGGGGTCTCCGTCCCGCCGTCGAGGCTGATGGTGGCGAGACGAAGCGTATCCCATGTCGTGCTGTTCCACCCGAGATACGCGATTCGGTGGCCATCCGGGGCGGCGCCGACTTGGGCGAGTGTCGAGTACCAGGCAGGCTTGGCCAGGATGTACGTTGTGGTGTCGTTTTGGTGCCGAAACTTCAGACTCAGCCCGTTCTCAGAGATCCACACCCAGCCGTGCGAAGGCAGCCAGTCGAAGTCGCCCAGGGTGGAGTCATTGGGAGCCATTTCGTCGCTGCGTGTCCCGGTGCGCAGGTTCAGGACGGAGAGCCTCACAGTATCACGCAGGAATTCGCCCAGGGCCACGCTGACCGAATCGGTCCAGTGGACGTTGATCAAGTCCCCACGCAGCGGCACCAGCGACCCCTCTCCTCCACTCGCCCGCATCAACGAGAGCTGTTCAATCCGCCCCGTCCCGGTGCCGATCACGCGGCGCACCAGCAGTTGCGAGCCATCGGGTGACAAGCGGATCAGGCCGGGTGTGCTGACGGTGAACAGAGGCGGGCCTGGTGGTGTGGCACCACGTGCCACCGCCTGGAGAGCGGTGACCCAGGTGTTGTACTCCGGTGATCCATGGTCGACGATCAGTCGCCCCCCATCCGCCGTGACGTCGAACGCCGTCATCGCGCCAGCGTACACTTCGGCCTGGTCACCAGAGAATCGGCCGGTCCGCGGGTCGAGCGGCCAGCGAGTGATGCTGGTACCCGGATTTCCTCGGTAAGACGACTGGACCCAGACCGCGTCCCGAGAGACCCGGCTGAGCAGGCCGTCGCCGTTGACCCGGCCCCGCTCATGGCCCTGGCGGTCTACCAGCAAGAAGCTGATGCCATTCTGAGTCAGCAGGCCGGCGACGAACCAGGGCGACTCCGGTACCGCGGACACCAGGGTGAGACCGTTCCCCGGGGCCGTGATGCGGAAGCTGTCCCGAGTAACCCCGTCGAGCGTGGCGATCCGGACCCAGAAAACCGAATCGGAAACCGGCGTTGGTGTCAGCGCCAGTGAATCGCCTCCAGCGAAGAAGGTTGCATAGCCTGAGGTGAGAAACCGCGGCGCGCCCTTGAGTGTGGGAATCAGATAGGAGCCGAAGCGACCATTGATGGTGCCGAGCAGGATCAGGCCGCGGCGGTCGGGACTCCAGGAGAGTTGGTACCCGGCGGTGGCCCCTTCGAAGATACGTCGCGCCTCGGTCCCGCCCACGTCCTGGAGCTCCACCGCGTAGGAGCAGTGGGTGGCAATGCAACTCGGCGTCACGTAGGCAATCTGTTTCTCATCCGGTGAAATCGCCGGCGCCCTGACTTGCCCGGTGCCGGTGAGCTGGACGGCGTCTTCCAGGGTCACAGCCGTGGGGGCAGGCCGGTGCCGGAGGGCTCCCCACGCAGCCAGGCCCGATACGACCACCATGCCGGCGACGATGAGCGCGGAGCGGTGGGGGCGGGCTGCTCGCGACCCGGCCCGTGCAGGCGCAGCAAGGGAGGCGGCATTGGTTGCCAGCTGGGCGGCAAAGGCGGCGGTGCTTTCGAACCGGTCCGCCGGCGACGGCGCCAGCGCGCGCGACAACGCGGCATCCCACGACGCCGGTACCGAGGGTCGAAGTGGCGCAACCGACGGCGCCGATTCGGTCAAACGCTTCACCATGATGTTCTGAAAACCGGTACCGAGGTGAGGTGGCTCACCCGTCAGCATCTCATAGAACACCACGCCCAGCGAGTAGACGTCGGAGCGCG
>JBEPVJ010000427.1:0-2952 GCA_041691095.1 Gemmatimonadales bacterium | reverse complement strand
CGTTGGACTTGCCGCAGCCGTTGGGGCCGACGATCGCAGTCACGCCGTCTTCGAAGTCCAGCGTGACGGTATCTGCGAACGACTTGAAGCCGGAGAGCTCCAGCTTGGTGAGCTTCATGCGTTGGGCCAGTCTGGAAGGGTGGGGGCGGCGCGCCGGAGGCCGCTTGTACGGGGAGGAAAATAAACGATTGTGTCTCCCGGGTCAGGGGCGGTGCGCCGGTTCGCGCAGAATGAAGAAGGGTCGGCCCAGCCTCTGACCGTTTTCTTCGGCCACGTCCCGGTTGGGATAGGGGCCGACCACCACGCGATAGCCGTCGTCCGGACCCTTGGGCTGTAGCACTCGCGAGGGGAAACCTACGTCCTTGAGCTGCTTCGCGAGCTGCGCTGCCCATTCCGCGTTCTGGGAGGTACTGACCTGAAGGAAGATCCCCGTCGAATCGGGATTCGCCTTCAGGGAGTCCGCTATCAGGGCGGTATCCTGGACCACCGTCGCAGACTCAGCCGCTGCTGCAGCCGCCTGCAGCCGCTCCCGGGGTAGCCACGCAGCGGCCAGCCAGAGATCGGCGCCTCCGCCCTGAAGCGTCGCCATTGCCCGCGCGGGAGTCTGCCGCAGATCGAATGAGACGACATCGTCTCCCACTCGGGTGATCAGGGTGGCAGCGCCTGCCACCAGAGGAAGGTCGGGGCCCCAGCTTCCCGATACCGGGGTGGCAAGGCGATTGGTGGCGAGGTCCACGATCCAGACCGAGTCGGCGGTTGGGGGCCGCACCAGCATCCAGCGCCCCGAGGCATCGACCCGCAGGGCGCGGGGGGGGCCTGGGAGCTTGATGCGCGCCATTTCCGTGAGGCTGAACCGGTCGTACACCTCCAGCTCGTTCTGATCGCCCGACACGTAGAGCCGATGACCGGAAGGGCTGAACGCCACCCGCTGGGCCCGTTGCCGGGTGTGCAGCGGGGTCACGGCGCGCTTTCCGCCGATCGTCTCGTAGAGCACGACTGCCGTATCCGCGGCCACGGCCACCAGGTCGCCCCAGAAGGTGGCTCCCACTTCTCCTGGTGGCAGAATATTGGTGCGGGCGGCTTGATCGGCACTGGTGGTGATCAGCTTGCCAGGCGTGCCACCCGTCACCGCAATCAGCACGTCGTTGACCGCGCCGAATAGCGCAACCGGCACCGCCGGCAGAGGGTCGTGGAACTCCAGCGGGCTCCGATGCAGCACGCGGCGCACCCGCCGGTCCGCATCGGCCACGTACAGGGAACCATCGGGCCCGACCACCGCGCTGCTTACGCCGGTGAGCTGTTTCCGTACGCCACGGGACTCCAAATCCACTGCGATCAGGGTACCTGGGGGCTCGACGGCCCAGGCAATTCGCTCGTCGAGATCGACACCCAGCACGCGCTCGATGGATGGCACCGACGCGACCGACGCCCAGATCGGCCCCCCGAGGCTATCGGGTTGATACGCCCGCACTGGGCCGCCCGCCGATGGAAAGCGCAACAGCGACACTTGGCCGCCGACGGCCGGGAGGTCGGGGGGAGCCACGGTCTTTCCGCCGTGACAGGAAAGCGAGGCCCCAATGACCGCCGCCCGGACCAGCCGGGCGGCGGTGACTGGCGAAGCACGCGGCGTGGATGGGATCAGAACGTCGGCCCGAGGCTGATCATCCAGTAGCCCTTCACTCCGGGACGCTGCAGCGGAAAGGCGTAGTCGGCCCGGAGGATCAGAAAGTTGAGGAGGTTGGCCCTGACTCCGACACCGGTCGACGTCAGTGGAGTGCGAACCAGGCGGGTATCGTCTCCCGCGTCGCGCTTGAGCTTGAGCGTGACGCCCGACTGCCAGGCGACGCCGGCGTCATAGAAGACCACGCCTTCCAAGTCGGGAAAGCCGCTGGGCAGGAGGCCCAGCGGCTTGAGCACCGGGAAGCGGATCTCGGCGCTCACCTTCATGATCCGGGTGCCCACCAGCTGATCGAGCAGGGCGCATCCAGTGGCGGTGTTCGGATCGGTGGCCGCGGCGCACTCGTTTTTGATGAACGAGCCCGAGGTGTAGCCGCGGAGGAAGTCCGGAGAGCCGGCGAAGAAGCGGAATTGCTGCTCGTCCCGGCCGTGCTGTCCATAGTACTGGAACTGGGTGGCAAACGTCACCGCATTCGCAATCCGGTCGTAGCGGCGATAGTCCACGTTGACCGTCGTGAACTTCCATCCGCCGAACCTTGGTGCCACCTCGATCCGGGAGCGGCGCCCCATGATGGGGCCGACCGCACCGTAGAGCGAGTTGTCGAACACCAATGCGACGCTCGGCTGGACGTAACTGTGCGATGAGTTGTGCACGGTCTGGACGAAGGGATCGGCACTCGCCGCCCCCGAGGTCGGATCGACGGGCTGAACGAAGAGGCGGTCGTCGTCGCTCACGTTGACGGCGGCCATTCCGAACTCGAACCGCCGGAATCGGCTGAACGGATAGGAAGAGACCAGCGAGGCCTGGCGCAGCACCAGGCGCCGAATATCCTCGATGTAGTTGACGCTGCCGTCGGTGTTCTGCTGGTAACCCGCGCCCTGGTAATAAAAGTAGGGCTCCTGGGTGAGGCCGATGCCCCAGTTCATCCGTCGCTTCAGGTTCACGTATTGCGCCCCGAAGAAAGTCTCGTTGATGCGGCCGTTCAGCGAGGCGGAAATTCCCAGCTGATGATCGCCGAGCATGTCTCCCAGGACGATCCCCGTGGATCCCGTCAGCCCTCGACCGAAGGTATCCCGGGTGTAGCCGATGGTCGGCCGGGAGACGTACTCCGGCTCCAGCGTCGCCTTGTAGCTCTTGAAGGTGAACTCACTGGTATCGGGCGGCGTGATATTCATCGAATCAAGAATCTTGGCGATCGAGACCGGCTCATACTTGGCCTGGACGGAGTCGGGGCGGGTCGGAAGCGAATAGGCCCGCCGGAAACCGCGCGGGGT
>JBEPVJ010000426.1:0-2952 GCA_041691095.1 Gemmatimonadales bacterium | reverse complement strand
GTGCTCCGGCAGGAGCGCGTGCCGGTCGCCTTCCCCGCCGCGGGCGACTCGCTGCTCGCGGGCGTCGAACGGTTCCCGGTCGCCAGCGCTCCTGCGGCCGCACCACGACGCGGGGCGATGACCGGTGCCTCGGTCGTGACAACCCCCCGCCTCGGCAACAATCCACCATCGATGCCCGGCCCCTCCCCCGTCTTGATCGTCCAGTACGGCATGGGACCTTCCCACGGCGTGAACTTCCAGTCGAAGAGCTTCTGGTAGAAGGCGATCGCCCGCTCGGGCTCGCCGGCGTGGATCTCGAAATGAATGGGGCGTGACATGACTGCCTCCGCTCTCGTGGCGAGTAATGACGTTAATGACGCGCGCTGAACCGTTCGAGAAATTCCCGCTCTCCGGGCGTGATGCTTCCGATGCCGGATGCGGTGATTTTGTCCAGGATCCGGTCCAACTCGTCGCGATTCACTTCGTGCAGATTGTCCCGCTTGATCCGTTTCCAGCGGTCCATTGCGCTCGCGCTCGTTTCGAGCTTGGGCGCCGGCGGCTGCATCTGGCGCTTGAACCGTTCATTGCCCGCGTTCCGCTGCAGAATCTTGAGGTAGATGAAACCGCCCACGAATCCGCCCAGGTGCGCGAAGTGCGCTACGTTGCTCTCGCCGGGGATCACGCCGAAACCGAAGAACAGCGACATGCCGGTCAGGATGAGCACCATGTACCGGGCTTCGATGGGGATGATCCCCCAGATCAGCATCTGGTTGCGGGGCCAGAACCAGGCATAGGCCAGCAGCACCCCGAAGATTGCGCCCGAAGCGCCGATAATCGGAGCCCCGACCGGAATGGACAGCAGCGCCCCCGAGATCCCGCTGGTGAAATACAGCCCGAGAAACGCCTTGCCGCCCAGGCGGTCTTCGACCCTGGGGCCGAAGAAAAAGAAGGTGAGCATGTTGAAGAAGATGTGCCCGAACCCCCCGTGCAGAAACATGTACGTCACAAACGTCCAGGGATGCTGCAGCGCGTACTGCGGGACGAACGCCAGCGTCTCGTTGACGCCGGGAACGTAGGTCTGCAGCGCGAACACCGCGATCGTCGCAATGACGATCCGCAATACCCAGGGGGTCATGACACGCCGTCCCGGGCGCGGCGCTCGCTCGGATAGTTGATGATATGCTCCCACTCGGATGCGTCGGAGCGCGCGACCACCGCGACGACCGGCTCGCTCTCACTCAGGTTGTAGACCTCGTGCGGAACACCCGGCTCGATGAAGATGAAGTCCCCCGCTTCGTTGTCCACCGAATGCAGCAGCCCTTCGCCGTAGCGATGGCGCACCCGGCCCGAGAGAATGTACAGCATCACCTCGAAGTCCACGTGGATATGAGCGTACGCTACGGCGCCGGGCGGGATAGTCGCCACGTTCATCGACAGTCGCGAGGCGCCGGCGTTGGCGCCGGACAGCCCGCCCAGATATTGGATGCCGTTCCAGCTGCGGCAGAGCGCACTGCCCCGAAGGGTCGCGATGCCGTCGAGCCGCTCGGCGGCGGGTACTTTGGACGCCTGCGTCATGGTGAGAGAACCGGTCAGAAGGGCGGGTGCGCCGCGGCGTGGAGATCCACGGTGCTGTTGATCAGGAGGTCTCCGTAACCCAGGCTGTCGCCCCGGGCCGAAAGCGCGAGAAAGCTTCCGAAGGTCTGCATTAGCTGCACACTGAGCTGTCCGGGGAGCGGCTGGGGAACCTGCGCCGGCTCGCCGCCGCGCCACCCGCGTCCGAACGAGCTCCGCACGATCACGCTCGCCGGCGTCGACGGGAGAGCCCTCACGTTCTCGGCGTACTTTTGAAAATTTCCCTGCCGGAAGAGATACATCTCGACATTCGAGACATAGAACGCCGTCACGGTGCGGCCGGTCTCCTTGAGATACGCCGCGATAGCCTTCATCGCCACCGGCCCCGAGAGATCTCCCACCACCGGCACCACCCGGTTCTGCCGCTCCAGGTCCCGCACCACGCGGAAGCGCTCCTCGCTGGAGAGATAGCTCGCCGGCTGGCCGTCGAGGTCGGTGGCCGTATAGAGATCGCGCTGGCTGGGATAACCCGGGCGCGAGGGACGGCCCAGGCTGGTGTACCGGAGACTCAGGCCGGCGGAAGCGAACTCATCGTGGAACCGGCGGAGCGTGATCCGGTCCATGCCGGTGAGCGGTACCCCGTACCCCGTCACCCGGTCCATCAGCGCCGAGTGGGTCTTCGAATGGAGCGCGGAGTCGGCCGGAATGAACTCGAGGTAGAGGAGAATTTCCTCCAGCGATCGGTTGTTCCATTCCCCCACGTTCGCCGGCACCGGGCGGCCGTAGAGCAGGCAGAGGTATTCGATCCGGTTTTCCGCGGTCTCGAACATCGCCTTGAACAGCAGGTGCAGCAGCATGTTGTCGCGGCGAATGTCGATCAGCACCGCGATGTCGGGACGGATCTCCGCGAGGTAGGAAAAGTTTTGCTCCGGGCCCACGCCGAGATAGGCGCCACCCCGGACCCCCATCGCCCGCAGGGCCGGCAGCACGTGCAGGTAGGACGTTTCGTTGGAGACCAGGTTGTCGCTGTCGAAGAAGCCGCCCGGCTCCGACAGCCGCGCCACCAGGCCGGCGAACGGCGTGGTCTGCCGGGCCGGTGCGGTCGAGCTGGTGAAGAACAGAACCTGGAGGACGATCAGCAGCGAGCGTGTCACGGAAGCTCTCGCTCAGGCGTCGAGCACGTACTTGGCGCGCGGATACGCCACCGTGAATCCGGCGCGCTCCGCATTGCGGTGAGACGAGGAGCCCGGCTGCGCCACGACCATGGCCGTTTCGCAGCGAAGCGCCCGCGCCGCGGCCAGCCGTGCCTCGAGGAGAGCGTGGTGCACGCCGCGGCCCCGGGCGGCCGGCAGCACGGCGGCAGCACACAGCGCCCCCACCCGTCGGTGCACCATCAGCACC
>JBEPVJ010000425.1:0-2966 GCA_041691095.1 Gemmatimonadales bacterium | reverse complement strand
GCACCACCACCCTGCTCAAGGAAAAGCTCGGTCGCATGCCTACCACCGAGGAGCTGGCCCGCGCCACTGGGCTCACGCCCGAGGCGGTCCGCTCGCTCTCCGCTCTCAACTCAGAGGCGGTCCGGCTCGATCACCCCACCCGGGACGGAGACGGCAACGAACGAATCGAGCGCTTTGCGGCAGACCAGGAAGGCACCGACGCCGGCACCATGGCCAACAGCCAGACTCAGGACATCGAGGCTGCCCTCGCCACGCTGCCACCACGGGACGCCAAGGTCCTCCGCCTTTATTTCGGTATCGAAGATGGACAGAGCCGTACGCTGGAAGAGATCGGCCGCATGATGGGCGTAACCCGGGAGCGGATTCGTCAGCTTCGGGACCGCGCGCTGGTTCGCCTGCGCGAGGGAGAGACCGGGGAGCGGCTCAAGGATCTGGTAGCGTAGGCGGTTCGCGATATTGGGTAAGCCACTGCCCCCGGAGATGATCCGGGGGCTGTGTGTTTCCTACCGCCCTACCGCCCTTCTGCCAGAAACTTCCTCAATACCCGCGGCAGGATCCCGCCATGATTGAGATAGTCGACTTCCACCGGTGAATTGAGCCGGACCACCGCGCGGAAAGTGGTGCCCTTCCCGGCCTCGCCTCGGGCCGTGACCGTCACTCTTCCGTTCGGGACCAGTCCCTCCGCGATGCCGGTGATGTCGTAGGTCTCGAACCCGGTCAGTCCGAGGGACTGCCGCGACTCTCCGGGTTCGTAGGCCAGGGGGAGCACGCCCATGCCGACCAGGTTGCTGCGGTGAATCCGCTCGTAGCTCTCCGCCAGCACCGCCTTGGCGCCCAGCAGCATGGCACCCTTCGCGGCCCAATCGCGACTGGAGCCGGTGCCGTACTCTTTCCCGGCAAGAATGAGTAGCGGCGTGCGGTCATCGGCGTACCTCATCGCCGCATCGTAGATCGACAGCACCTCACCGGAGGGGATGTGCACGGTCCAGTTCCCCTCCTTCTCGGGAACCAGCAGGTTCTTGATGCGTACATTGCCGAAGGTTCCCCGCATCATCACCTGGTGATTGCCCCGTCGGGCGCCGAACGTGTTCCACTCCACCTGTGGAACGCCCTTTTCCAGTAGGTAGCGCGCTGCCGGACCGTTCTTCGGGATCGCACCGGCGGGAGAGATGTGATCCGTCGTGACCGAGTCTCCTACCGAAACCAGCACCCGTGCCCCCCGGATATCCTCTCGATTGCTCGGCGCGACATCGAGTCCCTGGAAAAAGGGAGGCTCCTGGATGTAGGTCGAATTCAGTTCCCACGCGAAGCGCTCGCCACCGGGCACCTCGAGGGCCTGCCATTCGTCATCGCCTTCGAAAACCGAGGCGTATCGAGTCTTGAACAGCTCCGGCTTGAGGCACGCCGCCATGGTGGTCCGGATTTCGTCGGCCGAGGGCCAGATATCCTGGAGAAAAATCGGCGTGCCGTCGGGGCCCGTGCCCAGCGGCTGGGTGGTCAGATCCACGTCGACCCTGCCGGCAAGGGCGAACGCAACCACCAGCATCGGCGAGGCGAGGTAATTGGCGCGCACTTGTGGATGAATCCGCGCCTCGAAGTTCCGGTTACCGGAGAGCACCGCCGCCGCCACGAGCTGATTCTTTTCGATCGTTTCGGAGACCGCTTCCGGCAGGGGGCCGCTGTTGCCGATGCAGGTCGTGCACCCGTAGCCCACCACGTTGAACCCCAGCTTTTCGAAATCGGGCATGAGCCCGGCGGCCTCGAGGTACGCGGTCACGACCCGCGAGCCTGGCGCCATACTGGTCTTCACCCACGGCTTGCTCGAGAGGCCCTTCTCGAGCGCCTTCCGCGCCAGCAGTCCGGCGCCCACCATCACCGACGGGTTGGAGGTGTTGGTGCAGCTGGTGATCGCGGCGATGACCACCAGCCCGTCCCGGTCCGGAATGGCCGAGGGTGGCAGCTCCGGATCTGTCTCGGCCGGCTCCAATGCGTTGGCGGCGCCGGACGAGCCGCCCTCCCCGGCCCAGCGGGCACAGGCGGCCTCGGCGAGCGCCCGTCGAGGGGCCGGCGTACCGGTGGTCATCAAGCCGGGGAGGGACACCGCAAAGTTCTTCTTGAGCTCGCGGAGGGGCACCAAGTCCTGGGGGCGTCGGGGGCCTGCCAGGCTGGGCTCAATAGTGCCCAGGTCGAGGGATAACGTCGTGGTGAATTCGGGATCCGGGGTGGCGTCGGTCCGGAAGAGGCCGACCTCCTTGCAGTAGCTCTCGGTCCGGACGGCCTCACGATCCCGACCGGTGCGCTGGAGGTAGCCCACGGCCTCGGCATCCACCGGGAAGAAACCGACCGTCGCGCCGTACTCCGGGGCCATGTTGGCGATGGTGGCGCGGTCGGCCAGTCCGAGGCGGGAGAGTCCCGGCCCGTAGAATTCCACGAATTTGTCAACCACGCCCTGCTTCCGGAGCATCTGGGTGATCCGGAGCACCAGGTCCGTCGCTGTCGTCCCAATGGGGAGATTGCCGGTGAGCTTGACGCCGACCACTTGCGGGACCAGCATGAAATAAGGCTGCCCCAGCATGACCGCTTCGGCCTCGATCCCGCCCACGCCCCAGCCCAGCACGCCCAGGCCGTTGATCATCGTCGTGTGGGAGTCGGTGCCTACAAGGGTATCGGGATAGGCGGTACGTGCACCATATTGCTCGCGCAGCTGCACCACGGGGGCCAGGTACTCCAGGTTGACCTGGTGCACGATGCCGGTACCAGGGGGTACCACCCGGAAATCTCGAAAGGCCCGCTGGGCGAACTTGAGGAGTTGATAGCGCTCCGCATTGCGCTCAAATTCCAGTACTACGTTCTGCCGGAACGCATCGGCAGTTCCATAGTGATCTACCTGTACCGAGTGGTCGATTACCAGATCACAGGGGACGACCGGGTTGTCGGTCGCTTTCGATCTGCCTACGCAAATTGGT
>JBEPVJ010000424.1:0-2974 GCA_041691095.1 Gemmatimonadales bacterium | reverse complement strand
CAGACCTCGAGCCGTTCATACCGCTCGGCCTGATCGACTGCCTGGCCGGTCTTGGGATCTTCTCCGCCACCGAGCAATACCTCGTGGGTCCCCGGCGCCTCGTCTCCCTGCCACACATGCGAAGGCGAGAGCGGCTGGACCCGCACGTAGTGGTACGGCTCCTCGGTGTCCCAGAAGAGGGCCTTCGGAACCGACCCGCGCGGCACCAGCGCACCGATCACATAGGACAAGTACGGCGCCTGCTTGCTGTGCATGACGAAACGGTCGTCGATCGGCGTGTTCGTGGCCACCACGACCTCATCGGCCGTCACGACGGGCCCGGCACCGGTGTAGACATGCGCGGGGAAACCGCCTTCGATGGCCGTCGCCCGAGTGTCGGTGAAAATCAGACCACCGTCCCGGAGGATGGCACGAACCAGACCGGCAGCGTAGCGCAGCGGGTGGAACTGGGCCTGGCCGGGAAACCGGAGCGCTGGACCGGTGCCGAAGGAATCGATCGGCGCCCGGGCCACCTTCTCCACTCCCCAGACCCGGGCTCGAACGGCAGCATCCAGTTCTTCGTCCAGTAGTTCAGCGGAATCATCCGGGGAGCTGAAGAGGTAGCCGTCGACCCGGTTGAAGTCGCAATTGATTTTTTCGAAACGACAAATGGCTTCGATGCGATCGATGGCGGCGGCGTGGCTTGCCGCGGCGCCACGGGCACCCTCGAGCCCGTGCAGTCGCTCGAGCTCGGAATAGCGCCGGTCCAGCACCGCGGTCAGATGGGCGGTGGAATACATAGTGTTGCCACCTGCGACGGCGCCGTCATCGAGGACCGCCACCAGCTTCCCCTCCTTGGCGAGGAGGTAGGCGGTGGTGAGTCCCGCGATTCCGGCGCCTATGACGCAGACGTCGACCTGTATGTCAGCACTGAGCGGACCGGGTTGAGGTACTACGCCCGTTGCCGTCCAGAGAGAGTTACGACGTACCGACCGGGAGAACATGTAGTGCCTCTCGAGTGTCCGCTTCATCGGAAAACAAAAAGGCGCGAGGCGTGCGGCTCTTGAGCCGCTGCCCCACGCCGCACCCAACGGGTCTGACACCCGCTTGATCGGTATTGAGTGGCCCGAATACCAGCCACCCGTTCACGCCCGACTACATTAGCATATGATTAGAAAACGCGCAAGACCCCTTGGAGCACCGGAAGGGCACCGCGACCCAGGTATTTCCAAGTCGTCCTCATCCCGGCGCACCAGATATATGGTGGTCCTGCCGAACCCGGCCAGCCGGGTATGGGGAGGAAGCGCAACACGCGCGATCACTCGACCCGATGGATCAAAAACATCATATCGCGCGGTGGAATCGGCCGCTGCCGTAGAGCGACGAACCCAGACCCGTCCATCGGGGGCTATCCAGGTCGATGTGCCCTCGAACGGCGGCTTGTACTTCGGAAGCGGATCGGTCACACCACTACGATCGGCGTCGACCAAGGCAATCGGGGCGTAGGCGATACGAGGGCCGCGAGTGAGCCCGGTAGCGGCGGCGACTCGCTGGTCGAGTCGATAGGGATCGGTGCGCACGACGACCAGGCGCCCATCGGAGGAGACCGTCCAGTCGTCGTGAGGAGTGAACGGAATCTTCCGAATGTTGACACTGGTGATCTTGGCGCCCTCACGATCGATCCGGACATCGGGACGCGCCACCTTGAGGGTGGCCAGAGTATCCACTCTGCCGCTGCGGCGATCGAGGCGAATAAGTGGCACCGAGTCGAGCAGCTTGGGCGCGGCGGCGCCGGCCGGGCCGGGGGCGAGCCCCGATCCCAGAAAATAGAGACGGCCGCTCAGGTCGGCGGCGAGGGGCGTACGAGCCCCTGCAGGCGCCGATACCAACTCGCCGGCATTCAGCAATACGTCGCCGGCCGAGCCGCCCGGGCCGATGACGATGGACCGCTGCAGGCCCGGGTCGACCAGCAGGGTCGAGTCGCCGCCGAGCGGGAGCAGGCGAAACGGGCGGCGGTATTCCCCCGGGCCGCCGCCCTGCCGGCCCACCGGGGTACCGGTGCCCCGGTCCAGGTCCACGAGGTGGACGGTCTTGTCGGCCGCATCGAGGACCAGGACCCGGCCGTCGCGCAACTCGCGAATGGACCCAATGCCGGTGAAGCTTGCTTTGAATTCGGTGGTCGCGGCCGGCAGGGCTCGCACGGGAGTTCCCTGCGCCACCGTCACCAGGACCACAACCAGCACACCGCGGATTCGCACCGGAGTTACCTCACGATGAATGCATCTACTATATTTATAGTAGAACCTACGGCCCCCCCTCCCGGCGTCAACCGGGAGGCACCGGCGCGTCGCTCGCGGGCTGCCGCGCATCTGTAGGCTCGTTCGCAGTGATCCAATGAGGCGGCGGTATCTTCCCGTTCGCGCCCGACCCCGATGCGAGGAATCCGTGCGACGATTACTCCTCGTCCTGGCCAGCAGTGTCCTGGTGCCCGCCGCGTCGGCGGGAGCGCAGCAGCGCGCGCTGACCCTGGCCGAGGCGCTGACCCTGGCCCAGCAGGCCTCGCCCGACGTGGTGCTGGCCCGCGGCAATGTGCGGTCCACCGGGGCGGGCGTGCGCGCGGCGTGGGGGACTTTTCTCCCCACCGTGAGCACGAACGCGAGTTACGGCAGCAGCTTCTCCGACGGGCCGTCCCGGACCGACCCGATCACCGGAGAAATCATCAACGGCTCCTCCTCGAGCCGCGCGCTCAGCGTCGGGGGTCAGGCCCAGGTCGATCTCTTCACCGGGTTCAGCCGGGGCGCCAATCTCTCTGCCAATCGCGCCAATCGCACCGAGGCGGAGGCGGCGCTGGTGGTGGCGCAGTCGCAGGCGTCGCTCAACACCACGAACCAGTTCCTGCTGGCGCTCCAGGAGGCCGACCTGGTGCGGGTGCGGAACGATGCGATCCGGCGGTCCCGGGAAAAGCTCGCGATCGCCAACGCCAAGCTGCTGACTC
>JBEPVJ010000423.1:0-2983 GCA_041691095.1 Gemmatimonadales bacterium | reverse complement strand
ATCCTGAGCTGAGCCCGGGCCGCTTCCGCCGCCCGGCTCGCAGGATTATGATTGACGTGCCTCAGGTCCGAAGGGCGCCGGCGCGTGAACCGCGTCAGGACCTTGCCGGTAGCAGCGCTAAGCGATGTCCGATGCAGCTTCGGGGTGCCTGGGGCACTCTTCAGTCGGTAAGTCGGTAGGCCGGTAAGTCGGTAGGTATTCGCTACCGGCGACCGACCAGATTTCTCCCCGGATGCCTTACCGATTTCCCGACTTACCGACCTACCGACCTTGATTGCTCTCGCCCGCAAATACCGTCCCAAGCGCTTCGCCGATCTGCTGGTCCAGGATCACGTCGCGACCGCACTCCGCGGGGCCGTTGCGCGCGGACGCGTGGGTCACGGCTACTTGCTGACCGGGCCGCGCGGGACCGGCAAGACGACCGCGGCGCGCATCCTCGCGATGGCGCTCAATTGCGAGAAGGCCGACCCCAATGCGCCGACGGGGGAGCCCTGCGGCCTCTGCCCGAGCTGCGAGCGCGTGTGGAACGGATTGGCCAACCTCGACGTCGTGGAAATCGACGCGGCGAGCAATCGCGGCGTGGACGACGCCCGGGACCTGCGGGAGCGGGCGATGTACGCCGCGTCGCAGGAGGGGCGCCACAAGGTGTACATCGTGGACGAGGCCCACATGCTCACCCGGGAGGCGTGGAATGCCCTGCTGAAGATCCTGGAAGAGCCGCCTCCGGGAGTGGTGTTCGTCTTCGCCACCACCGAACCGCAGAAAATCGCCTCAACGGCGGCCCCGGTGCTGTCGCGGCTGCAACGCTTCGATTTTCGCCGGATCGGCCCCGCCGCGATCCGCGACCGGCTCCGCCAGGTGCTGGCCGAGGAAAAGCTCTCGGCCGAGGAAGACGCACTGGCCTTGATCGCGCGTTATGCCGATGGCGGCATGCGTGACGCGCTCTCGGTGCTGGATCAGTGCCTTTCCTTCGGCGAAGGCCCCATCACCGCCGCGGCGGTGCGGGAAGTCCTCGGCCTGATCGGCGATGAACAATACGCCCAGGTTTTGCGCCTGGTCATGGATCGGGATTCGGGTGGCGTGTTCAGGCTGGTGGATGGCCTGGTCAATGCCGGCGCCGACCTCGCCGAGTTCATGAATGGGACCGCGGACCTGCTCCGCGCGCTCCTGATGGTGCAGAGCGGGATCGCGCCCGACGGACTCACCGACACGCTGCGCCGGGCCATCGATGATGCGAAGGAATCCATCCAGCCCTCGGATGCCGTCAGGATGCTGTCGCTGCTGTCCGACGCGGAGACGTCCATTCGCCGCTCGGCGAGCGTGCGGCTGGTGGTCGAGACGTTGCTGCTGCGCTGGACCCTGATGGACCGGGTGGTGGATCTGGAGCAGGTCATTGCAGGACTGCCGAAGACCGGAGGCGGGACGCCTGCCCGGCGAGAACCGGGGAGTTCGGCGAAGGGGTCTGCGGTCCCGCCATTGCCCCGTCCTCCCGCGGAGGCCTCGTCTCCCCCCGTGGTCCCATCGGCCTCGCCTCCGTCCGAGCTGACTCTCGCGACTCTGACGGATGCCTGGCCCGCGATCGTGGATGCGGCTCGGGCCCGCAGCATGCTGCTGGGGCAGGGACTCGAAGCCACTCCGCCCGGTTCGGTCTCCAACGGGGAGATCAAGCTGCTGGCCAGCGCCGATCATGCTGTCCTGGTGGAAGGGATTCAACGACAGGTGGCGAGCGTAGAGGATCTGGTGCACGCCCATTTCGGAGTGCGCGCCAGGATCATCCTGACGGCGGCGCAGCCCTCCGGCTCGGAGCCGATGGAACGCCCCAAGCGGATCACGGATGACGCCTTGCGCAGCGAGAAGCTGGAGCGTCTTCGTCGGCTCGATCCCGCCCTCGACATGGCGGCCAATGAGTTAGATTTGGAAATCGTAGACGAAGCGTAAAGGAACTCCGATGGCCGATCTTCAGCAGCTCTTTCAGCTCGGTTCGCAGGTCCAGGGGCGGCTCTCCCAGCTCCAGTCCGAGCTTGCCGGACGCACCATCGAAACGACCGCGGGAGCGGGGCTGGTACGGGTCCGGGTGGATGGATCGGGGCTGCTCCTCTCTCTGGCCATCGACCCGGAAATCTGGAACGGTCGCGACGCGGAGTTGCTGGCCGATCTGATCGTCGGCGCGGTCGCCGAGGCGCAACGCCGTGCCGCGGAGCTGCTGCAGGCCGAGATGAAAAAAATTCCCCAGAACCCGCTCGCGGCGCTTTGAGGCCGGTGGGTGCCATCGACGAGCTGGTGAACGAGCTCGCTCGCCTGCCCGGGATCGGCCAGAAGACGGCACAACGGCTGACCTTTCACCTGCTGCAGCAGCCCCGAGAGCGGGCCGACCGGCTGGCCGCTACACTCTCGGCCGTCGCGACGCGGGTGCATCCCTGCTCGGAGTGCGGCAACTTCACCGAGGATGAGCGCTGTGCGGTCTGTGCCGACCCGCGGCGTGATGCAGCCATCCTGTGTGTAGTCGAGGAGCCGTCGGCGGTGCCCGTGGTCGAGCGCTCGACCTCGTACAAGGGCCGGTATCTGGTACTGGGAGGGCGCCTTTCTCCGCTCGAGGGGATCGGACCCGATCAGCTCCGGCTCGACCTGTTGCGCCAGCGGGTACAGCAGGGCGCGGTTCGGGAGGTGATCCTCGCCACCAATCCCTCACTGGAGGGTGAGGCGACGGCCACCTACATTCACCAGCTGCTGCACGGGACCGGCGTTCGGATTACCCGGCTGGCGCGCGGCATGCCGGTCGGCGGAGATCTGGAATACATCGACGGAGTGACCTTGAGCCACGCGCTGGACGCCCGCCAGGAAGTTCCGTGACGGCACCGCGCGGCTTGCTGGTTGTCGTGGCGACCGCCGCCGGCGTGGCGGCAGGGTGGCTGCTGGCACAGCGCTATCTCGACCACCACAAGCAGGCGCTCAGCGCGAGCCCAAGCGTCGTGGCGGCGCCCAG
>JBEPVJ010000422.1:0-2985 GCA_041691095.1 Gemmatimonadales bacterium | reverse complement strand
GGATAAGGGTGAGAACCTTTCTAGGAGTTCCCTTGTTTGCACAGAAGGAGATTGTAGGAGTTCTTGGGCTTGTCAACCGTGAGCATGGCTATCCTCAAAAACTCATCGAATGGCTGGGTCCCCTATTGGTTTTATGTGGACGTATTGTGAATGAAATCAAACTAAGTCGTGAACATCAAGAAATGGTGAAACAAGAACAGGCGGGAATCCTGGCCGAAGCAGCCAATGTAGCCAAATCCAAATTTCTGGCACACATGTCACACGAACTTCGTACTCCTCTCAGTGGTGTTCTTGGGCTCCTTGAGATCATTGACACTGGAAATCTCAGCAGGGAAGATAAGGCTCACTTTGCCACAGCACAGTCCTCCGCTCATCTGCTTAAGCTCGCTGAAGTGCGAGTGATACATGAATGACCCCGCCCGCGGTGGCGTCCAGCGCACCGTCAGCGAATCATGTGGGGGAATCGGCTGGAACAGCGCCGCCCCCGACCCGCTCCACCCCGGGACGCCATCCGGAAAACTCTCCAGCTCGATGCCGTGCCAGTGCACCGCCGCGTGGTCCTCCGACTCGTTGACGACGGTGACCTGGACCCGCTTGCCGCGCTCCAGCACCATCAACGGCCCCGGTACCGGCATCGCGCCGGGATCGGAAGGGTGCTGGCTGTCCTCCATCGCATACGACATCCCCGCCTGCTTGCCGTAGACGTCGGGCTTCTCCCGTTGCACGATGCGGATGATCCGCTCCGGCGCCGGGAAGACCGGCGCCGGCCCCCTGGGCGCCACGCTGATCCCCATCACCAGGCCGAACATCTGATGGGGCCGGTCAGATTTGTGATGCTCCATCGCCATCGGGTCCAGCATGCCCTTGTCGGTGTCGATCTCCACCACCGAAGAAAGGTGCGCGGCGTAGTGACAGTGGAAGATCCAGTTGCCCGGGCGGTCGGCCTTCCAGGAAATGGCGTACGCCGAATACGGAAGGACGACCTCGGTGACCGCCATGTGTTGCTGACCGGAGTACCGCGCCGGATTGCCGAGATCCTCCACCCGGAAATAGAAGCCGTGCAGGTGGAACGGGTGGTCGGCCTCGGTAAAATTCACCAGCCGCCAGTGGACCGAGTCGCCCTGGGCGTACTCCAGCCGCTCGGTGTGGGGCCAGGAGCGGCCATTGATCGCCATCACGCCGCGGCCGAAACCGGTAGGGCTCTTCGGGTCTCGCGTGAAATACCAGGTGACGGCCATAACCCGGTCGGGGCCGCTCCGGGCGCCATCCACCACAACCACGCCGCTGAGCTGCATGTCCTCCGGCGGACGGCCCAAATCCGGGTCCGGATGATTGCGCCCGACGTACAGGAATGTCCCCGCTTCGGCCGCCTTGAACCGGAAGGGGACCGTGGCCCCCGCCGGCACAACCAGGCTATCCTCGAGGCTCCGGGTCGGCCCCAGCCCTCCGATCGTCAGCGCGCGGCCCAGCGTGTTATGCATGGTGCCCCGCACCTCCGTGCCGACCGGGACGCGAAGCAGAGGGCCTGGGGTGAAGAGCGGGTGCCCCACTTCCGCGAAGGCGGCCAGGCTGTCGATCGAACGGCCCCCTTCTCCATCGGGTCGCCAGCTTCCGCTTCGCGCTTCCAGCGCCACCGTCAGCACCCCATTGGCGAGCGTCCCGGCCGCGTGGCGGTTGTCGTTGGGCTGAATGGTTTCGGGAGTATCGAGTCGGGCCGAGCCGCCGAGCAGTGCGGTCGAGGCGACGAGGGCGGAATAGCTGAGGGATCGAAGCATGCTGGAAGGTAGCGCGACATTCGGTCCCTCGCTCATGGCCGTTGGCGCTGGCGAGCAGGCAGGTCAAGCGGGTCCCAGGCCCTAACCCCCGTCATGCAGCGCCTCGAGCTTCCGCTCCAGATCTTCCCGTCGCGCCCGGGTCACCTTCACCCGGAATCCGTTCTGCAGCACCACCAACCCGTCGCCCCGCAACTGAGCCTCGACCGCGCGGACCCGGCCCAGATTCACGATCGCGGAGCGGTGCACCCGGAGAAAGCGCGCGGGGTCGAGCCGGCGCTCGAGCGATCCGAGCGTCTCTCGCAGCAGATGCACCTTGTCGCCGGTGTGGAGTTTGGAGTAGTAGTCCGCTCCTTCGATCCAGTCGAGATCACGGGTCGGCACCACGATGATCTGCCCGACTTCCCGCACGATCAGCCGCCCGGCGCCCTGGGTTCTCCCGGGGATCTGTCCGTCGAGCAGCGTGGCGACGCGGGCCAGATAACTCGCGTCGTGAGCCCGGCTGGCGTGCGTGCGGAGCCGTTCCACCGCCTGCCACAGCCGGCCCACGTCAACCGGTTTGAGCAGGTAGTCGATGGCGTTGACCTCGAAGGCCCGAATGGCGAACTCATCGTAGGCGGTGACGAACACCACGCCGGGGAGCGGGTCCGCGTCGAGTGCCTCCACCAGCTCGAAGCCGTTGAGCCCGGGCATCTGCACGTCCACGAACAGCGCGTCGGCACCCACGCGCTCGAGTCCTGCCAGTGCCGCTGCGGCGTCGGCAAAGGCGCCGGTCACCCGGACATCGGGGAAGGCCGAGAGCAGCTCGACCAGGCCTTCCCGCGCCAGCGGCTCATCGTCCACCACCGCCACCCGAAGATCGCTCATGCCGGCCGGACCGGAAGAATCACCGTGACCCTGGCGCCCGTTCCGGGGGCCGCCGGCTCGAGCGTCAGCGAGGCGGTGCCACCGTATAACCCCTCCAGCCGCGCCCGGGTGTTACCCAGCCCCAGACCCTCGCGCGGGTTAGGGTCATCGCCCGGACCGGGACCGTCGTCCACCAGCGACAGCACCAGCCGCCCTGCCTCCGCCCGCCCCGTCACCGCGAGGTGCAGCGGAGTGCTGCCGTCGGTAAATCCGTGCCGGATCGCATTCTCGGCCAGCGGCTGGAGCAGCAGCGACGGCACGACCTGGTGCAGCAGCTCATCCGGAACATCGACGGTCACCACCAGGC
>JBEPVJ010000421.1:0-2993 GCA_041691095.1 Gemmatimonadales bacterium | reverse complement strand
CTGCCCCTTGGTGTAACTGGCAACACGCCTGACTCTGGATCAGGAGAGTCCTGGTTCGAGCCCAGGAGGGGCAATGCAGCGGCGGGCGAAAGCCCGCCGCTTTCTTTTTCCCCTCCCGGCCCCGGATCTACTTCTTCTTGATCTCGAAATCCTTGTCCATTGTGGGCGCCCCGTTCAGCATGATCGACACCTTGTACTTGCCGATCGGCCATGGCGTCTTCTTCATGATGTGAAACTCCGTCACCGCCGGTCCGCTCGGAGAGATCGACTGGCTGGCTGAATCCACGACCTGTCCGGTCTGGAAAGTCCACTTCGCGCTGAGGGTAGCACCCGATGAGGCGCCCGTGGTTCCGACCGACGCGAAGACCGTATCGCGGGGCCCGAAGTCGGACTTCGCATCGGTCACCTTCTTGTCTACTCCGACCGACTTCCCCAGGTCCAGGGACGAGACGGCGACTGGAGCCACCGGCGGCGGCGGGGGCGGCGCTGGATCGGCGGGCGGCGCCGGCTTGGAGCAGGCCGCGAGCCCTAGCAGGGCGACGGCGACTGCCGCTGAGGATTTGAACATGCGCATGGGGTTCCCTTTCACGCCTTGGGGATGATGAGGACCTGGCCGGGCTTGATCAGGTCCGGGTTGTTCCCGACGGTCGCCTTATTGGCGTCGTAGATCTGGTGCCACTTGCTGGCGTCTCCGTAGAGCGCCTTGGCGATTCTGGATAGGCTGTCGCCTTTGACCACGGTGTAGTGATCTTCGGCCTGCATCGACATAGCATCCGGCGCGGTGGAAGAACTTCCGCCCGAAACATCCGAAAAATCGGCGGGTGGGTCTTTATCGGGTGACATCAATGGGCTCCATATGATTTGGGGGGCCTCGAATTCGGCCCACTTGCTAAGACGAAGCCGCGGGCGGCTTGCGCACACGCGGCTTGGGAGAGGGAGGCTGCCGGACTATCCTGGAAGGGACTACTCCGCGAAGGGATTTTCGTCGGCGGTGGGACCGTATACCGAAGGCACCGAGACATCCAGCATGCGCAGATAGACGAGGATCTGACCCCGGTGGTGATACCAATGGTTGAACATCAGGGCCCGCACCATCCCGATCCTCGGCGCTGCCATGATCTGGCGGCTTCCGTTGAAGAGCTGCCAGGTGGCCAGCGCCCGCTCGGGCGTCAGTCCCTCAAGGAATGACCTCGCGGCCGCGACGCTTTGGTCGAGCGCCGGAATGAGCTCGCCGGCATTGTCCGGCTCGGGCTGTGCGAACGGCACGATCGTGAAGGCGTCCGGGCTCAGGATTCGGGCGAGGGAAGCCGGCACCTGTGCGGTATGCAGCGAGAGCTGGCCCAGCGAAGACGATTTCGGATGTGGCTTCCAGCGAAGGTGTGCGCCGGGGACCCGCTCCAGTACGCGGCGGGTCGTCAGCGCCTCGGTATCCAGCTCGGCGAGCAGCGGTTCGATCATCGGGTTCATCGGGGAGCTCCAGATTCTGAATGGGGGTACGGATCAGCCGAACATGCGCTGGAGCTTCTCGAGACAGCCGATCCAGCCATGCTCATGACGGTCCTTGGCATCGGTATCGGGCAGCTCGTGCACCAGCACGATCTCGGTCCCGGTGCCCTGGCTGCGGAACTCGACGGTGACGACGGTTTCCGGCGCGTCGGGGCGGTCTTGCCATTGCCAGGTATACACCAGCCGGCGCGCCGTCTCGATCTCGCGATACGCCCCGCCCACCCGATGCACGGCACCGTCCGGGGCGCGCATCGTGATTTCGTAGCGGCCTCCCACTCGCAGATCGGCGACGGCGGATGCGACGATCATCTCACCCGGCGCGGCCCACTGCTTCAATCCCTCCGCGGTGGTCCACGCCTCGAAGACCCGCGCCGGCGCGGCCTTGAGGCTCCGGCTGAGCCGGACGGTGGTTGACGCGGTTCCGGTGCTGGGCATGGTTCCTTCTCCTTGGTCATTGTGGCGTCGAGATACTGCTCCAGCTTGTCGAGCTGCCCTTCCCAGAGCAGCCGGTAATCGTCGAACCACAACACCGCCTGGCGCATCGGCGCGGCCTGGAGCCGACAATTCCAGCGCCGGCCATCCCGCCGCCGCGCCACCAGGCCGGCCCGCTCCAGCACCCTGAGGTGCTTGCTGACGGCGGGAAGCGTCATGCGGAAGGGTGCCGCCAGCTCGCTGATCGAGTAGTCCTTCTGCCTGAGGCGGCCGAGCAGCCGCCGGCGGGTGGGATCGGCGAGCGCTCCGAAGACATCGTCGAGGGTCCGTTGACGATATACCATATGGTTTAGTATCACGCCGGCGACGCAGGCTGTCAAGCACTCCACCGGAATCGGCGGCGCTGCTACCTTCCAGCATGAAGACATCCCTGATGCTGCTGACCGGCCTGCTGTCTAGCACGGGCCTGGCACGAGCCCAGACCGCTCCCGCTGAACGCGGGGAGATCGGAGCATTCAACCAGGCGCTGGATCAGGCCACCCGGGCCATGAGCAACAGCGCGACGCTGGCGCTTTGGGAGGAAGATGGCATCAGCCTGCTACCGTCTTCCAAGCCGATCGTGGGAAAAATTGCGATCGGGAAATTCTTCGATGATGTAATGGCTCAGCTGCAGGGAGCCAAAATGCAGAAGTTCGAGCTTCAGTGCTTCGACATCTCCGTGTCGGGCAGCTGGGCCTCGGAGTGGTGCACCGAGCACCAGATCGTCGACCTGGGCGCGGGGAAGCCGCCCTTCGATGGCTGGGGCAAGATGTTGCTGGTCCTGCACCGCGGCGCCGATGGAAAGTGGCGAATGAACCGCGAGATGTGGAATCAGGCCCTGCCCGGGGACGCGCACTGATAGCTGGTTGAACCCCGCCTCCGCGGCGCTGCGTATTATTCGGTATGCCTACATCAAATCGCGTGCGCCGCGGCGCCGGCCTCATCGCCGGCCTTGGACTGGTCCTCCTGCAGCCTCCGGTCCCCCATCCGCTCTACACACCGCGCTCGGTCGCGGC
>JBEPVJ010000420.1:0-3002 GCA_041691095.1 Gemmatimonadales bacterium | reverse complement strand
CCGGACCAGGGCGCGATACACGTCTCGCCCGGTGACCGTGCCATCCGCGGCGACCACGAATTCGATCACTACTGCCAGCCGATCCTCGTTCTCGTTGAGCGAGGTCAGTCCGGTGGAGAGTTTTTCCGGGAGCATCGGGAACATCACCACCCCGCAGTACACCGAGGTGGTATTGTGTCCGGCGTGCTGGTCGGTGGCCGACCCCGCCGGCACCAGAGCATCGACATCGGCGATGCCCACCATGACCTTGAGCCCGCCTTCGGGGAGTCGCTCGACATATTCCACCTGGTCGAGGTCCCGCGACTCGGGGTTGTCGATGGACGACCAGAGCAGCTCGCGGAGATCCCGGATGCCGGCGCCTTGCCCGTTTGCCGGGGCGGCGATGCCCGCAATTTCCTTGAGCACCTCGGGCGGAAAATCCGGCTCGAAGCCCTCGCGAATCATCTCGGCGTGAGCGGCCTTACGAAGATCGATCGGTACAGGCATTACTGTGGCTCCAATTGCGTATCCACGGGTCTGGCTATACGATCCGGGCACACGCTCAACCTAAGGATATTGAAATGGCAAAGTCGGCTGGCAGGACCACCGCGAAGAAGGCCGTGAGGAAAACCCGGACTGCGGTGAAGTCCGCCACCAGTAAAGCAAAATCCGAAATGCCTTCGGGCGCCGCGGTCAGCAAGGCGCTTCACCGCTTGGCGACCATTGCCACTCGGCTGGCCAAGCAGGCCACCACTGCCGCGAAGCAGGTGGCGAACAAGGCGTCACACTCACGGGCGGTGAAAGTTGCCGCCGGCGCCGTGGCAGTGGCCGCGGCGGGCATGGCGGTGCGTAAGGCGACGAAGAAGAAGCGTCGCTGGTAGCGTTCGGGCTCAGGCCGGCTTCCGCCGTTTCCTGAGCTCAGACGCTACGACGCCGGCGGCCGCGAGGCCGCCGGCGATCAGCGCCTTCTTCGCTGCGCGCTTCGCCACCGCCTTCGCCCCGCTGACCTTCACCTTCACCGCCTTCCGGCCCACCGCCGCCATCACCTCGGTCTCCAGCTTATCGTAGGCTCTACGCGCTGCCGCCTTGCCACGCTTGGCCAGTCGCTTTGTCAGCTTGCCCATGACGTTCCTCCCTCGGGGTAGTTCCGCGCTGCTCTCACGGAGACGGCGGTCGCCTCGTCGCGAGTACACGCGGAAAGATGGCCGGGACGGGCCCAGACCCCAAATGGGACGAGCCCGGCTCCAGGAAAAGAGCCGGGCTCGTTGTGCTTCGGCCGGCGCTACTTACGGATTCTTGGTGCCTTCCATACGCAGCATGAGGACCGAGTCCGCCTTGGCGGTCATATAGTGCGCCACGTTGGTGCCGGTGATCTTGCCGTCCTTGAGGTGCATCACTCCATTGGTCGACACCTTCTGACCCTTGCGGAGGACGCTCTGGTATGCCGGAACGGTCGTCATGATGCTGTCGCCCATGACCATGACCTGGATCGGCATTGCCTTCCGGCCCGGGAAGGTGATGGTCCATCCGCTGTCGGCGGCGGTCGCGTGCAGCATGTAGGTGACTAGGACGCTGTCGCTGGCAGCTGGCATGGTCTTGACGGTCCAGTCACCGGCGACGTCGGCGAGATTGACGACCGCCGGGGCGGGCGGGGGCGGGAGGGGCGCTGGTTCGGGAGCGGGTTTTTCCTTCGCGCATCCCGCGAGCAGCGCCACACCCAGAACATAGGTGAAGCAACGCATTTCGGACTCCGAGGTTATGGGGTAGTGGGGTGAACATACGGCTCCACAGCGATACAGGCAAACACGGCTTTTCCACCTTTGTGGGGGGCGCCGCTCACCGTGTCGTCTTAGGATAGGTCCGAAGTCGCGATTTCCCTTGGCGTGATCGGTGGACTGATGCACCTGTGGCTCGCGTACCCCTTCCTGATTCCGGTCGCGATCTTCCTCCTGCTCTGGGGGCTGATCTACCTGCCGTTGGCTGGTGTCGGCCGGCTACTGGTGGGCGCGGCCCGGAAGGGTGGGGAGTGGGTCGTGCAATCCCGGGTAGGGAAGTGGGCCGGGAGCCGCCGGGGCTGGCACGGCGTGCGACCCTACCTGCCGCTGGCCCTGGTGCTGCTGGGGGGGGCCATACTGGCCACGCTCGCGGCGCATGTATTCGTCGAGTTATCCGAGGACTTTCAGCTTCCGAATTCGACCGTCTACCACGCCGATCGCGCCGCTCATGACTGGTTCTTCCAGGAGCGTCAGGCGGGAATCACCTCCACATTGCGGGCGATCACCTTCTTTGGCGGGGGGCCAGGGATTGCCCTGATCACCGGGCTCGCCTCGCTGGTGCTGCTCTATTTCAAAAAGCGGGCGACCGCGGCGTACCTGGCCGGCACTGCCATAGGGGGCATTGTCCTCAATAGCGGACTCAAGCTGTGGTTCGCCCGGACCCGGCCCGACCTCGCGTCGGCGGCGGTGGTTGCCCACTGGTACTCCTTCCCCAGCGGTCACGCGATGGAGTCGTTCATCGTCTATGGGGCACTCGCCTATATCACCTTGCGACAGCCCTGGCCCTGGAAGGTGGACTCGGCGGTGCTCGCCCTGGTGCTGACGATGGTGGTTCTGATCGGATTGTCTCGGGTCTATCTCGGAGTGCACTGGGTTTCGGATATCGCAGGAGGCTGGAGCGCCGGCGCGGTGTGGCTGGTGACGGCCACGGTGGCGTTCGATATGGTACTCCGGCTGAAGCGTCGGCGCGGCGCCTGACCGCTACTCCTCCCGCAGAGCAACGGTCGGGTCGAGCGCTGCCGCACGACGGGCCGGGAGCCAGCAGGCTGTGACGGCAATGGCCACGAAGAGCGCCCCGATGGCCCCGAAGGTGACTGGATCGGTGGGCTTAACTCCAACCAGCATCGAGGTCATCGCCCTCGTCAGCGCCAGCGCAGCAGATGCGCCGAGGAGAATGCCCGCGCCGGAAAGCTTGAGCCCGTGCCCGATGACTATCTTGAAGATGTTGCCCTTCTGAGCGCCCAACGC
>JBEPVJ010000419.1:0-3003 GCA_041691095.1 Gemmatimonadales bacterium | reverse complement strand
GTAGCGGCGCCATCGGAGCCACGGCGTTCAGCCTCTGAGCTACGGGAACCGCAATGGCGTGACAGGTGAGCGATGAGCGCGGCGGGTGGGCAGGGGGGCGGTTGATTCTCACACGAAGTACGAATGTCCGCGTTGCAAGTCCTCACTGGAGCATCACTCGGAGAGACGGCCGCGCAGCGGCGATGGCCGAGCCGGGGCTGTCAGCCGTTGTACTGCGGGAACCGCAACAGCGTGACAGGTGAGAGGTGAGAGGGCTCGTCGGGGTAGGTAAGGGCGAACCTTGTGTTCGCCCGACTCCACCATGCACCGTTCGTCGCCCGATATCCATCCCTTCCATGCGAGGCACGAGCTCTGCCGGCCAGGTCCCTCGGGACCCTCGCGGGCGCTCGGGGTTCCTCGGGATGAGGTGACCCTGTTGGTTCGCCACGGGCTCTCGGCTCCGGATCTAGCGCGATCTTCGATTGGCACGCGCGGCGACCGCAGGAAACCGTTTCGGCTTCGGGATTGGCTGCTGGTGCAGCCTGGGTGGTTTTCACTGGTTCCCCATCTCAACTCTGCAGCGAGACCAGTGCACTTTAGTTCCCAGTGCCGAGCCTCGGCTTCAGCCGAGGACAGGCGCGAGATCCGCCGTCGGAGCCACGGCTGTCAGCCGTGGATCCTTCAAGGCGAGGTGCTCGCCCCGCCGGCCAGATCCCTCGGGCCCCTCGCTGGCGCTCGGGATCCCTTGGGAGGAGGTGCAGGGGCGACTGTGGGCCGACGGCTCGAGGCGAAAAAAGAAATCCCCCGCCGAGTCGACGGGGGATTGGCCGATCGAGGCTGCCCTGGCTACGAACCCTTCTGAGCCTTGAGATCCCAGTTTGGGGTGGCGCCCGGCTTCACGCTCCGGGCCGATAGCTGGCCGCCGCGAACCGCCTTGGCCTCGGCGGGTTTGAGCGTGAGATCCTTGATCGACTTCTCGGCCTTGCCGCCCTTCTGTTTCTTCCCCATTGTGCTGGCCCTCCCCATGAAAGGTGTACTGTTCCCCTCGCCATCGAGCTCCCCAACGTGTCACAGGTCCGGACAACAAAACCTATCGAGCGGTGCAGCCGGCGTCCATCCAGGCGCGGTGTTGCCGCCTTCATTTCGGCCACGGTGCATGACTGACGAACGCCGCCGGCTCTCAGCCACGGACGCTGATGCAGCCCGGGCGATTTGTGCTGGCCTCCCATCTCAACTCTACACCGCGACCAGGGCACTTCAGTTCCCAGTGTCGAGCCTCGGCTTCAGCCGAGGACTGTCGCGAGATGCGCTGCCCGTCCCCACGGCTCTCAGCCGTGGATCCTTCAAGGCGAGGTACCAGTTCTGACAGCCAGATCCCTCGGGCCCCTCGCTGGCGCTCGGGATTTCTCGGAATGAGGTGTTTGTATAGGATCGGTCCCGGCTTTCAGCCGTTGTGCTGCGGGAATTGCACCAGCGTGACAGGTGAGAGGTGAGAGGGCCATACGGCGGGAACTGCAAGAGCGTGAGAGGTAGGAGGTGAGAGGGAACTCGCCCGGCAAGGTAGGGGCGATCGCCGCCGCATAACGGCGGTGCATGGCTTGCCTTCGCCCGAAATTGCCGACCATCGTTCGTCGCCCGGCGAGGTAGGGGCGAATCCCCGCCGATGGCGGCGGGGACAGCGTCTTGTATTCGCCCGATAACGTTACAATCATCCCGACCTCCGGTGAGTACCGGTGCGGTCAGCTAGGTCCCTCGGGACCCTCGCTGGCGCTCGGGATTCCTCGGGATGAGGTGCCGCTGGAGATTCGGCCCGGACGCCCGCCCGCCCGATGTGTCCGGAAACCCGACCCATTCGTCCCCGTCCCATCTCTCACCCCATACATATGCCCTACACCAGAGTCGTGCTCCGGCCCGCCCAAGCCATCCTGTTCGGCGGGATCTGCGTTGGCATCATCGACTGCGCCTTTGCCACCACCCGCTCGGCGATGCATGGTACCTCCTTCATCCAGCTCTGGCAGGGGGTCGCGTCGGGGGCGCTGGGTGACCGAGCTGCCGAAGGCGGGGCGGCCACTGCCGCGCTGGGATTGGCCATCCACTTCTTCATCGCGACATCGGTGGTGGCGTTCTACTACCTGCTGAGCCGCCGACTGACCTTCCTGGTCAAACAGCCGATTCTGTGGGGTCCACTCTATGGACTCGGCGTCTACATATTCATGAATTTCGTGGTCATCCCGCTTTCCGCTATCGCTGTATCTCCGCATATCTCTGCCAAGATGCTTCCCGGGATCGCGATCCACCTCTTCGGGATAGGCCTGCCGGCGGCGCTGGTGGCGGGGACGGTGCCGCTGAAGCCGGGACCTGCAACAGCTGAGAGGTGAGGGGGGCAGGGGGCAGTTGAATCTCACGCGAAGCAGGAATGTCCGCGTTGCAAGTCCCCACTGGAGCATCACTCGGAGAGATGGCTCAGGATGAAGTCTCAGAGTGGGCGGCCGCGCGCTGAATCGGCGGTGCCGGGTGGGAAACCCGTCCAGCCCTATCGCGTACTGCGCTCCATCCTCCAGCGCCGACTCTCATTCAGCCACCTCGAGTCTCCATGGCATACCGCTGCTCCAGCATTCTGTGGTTTTCCTGCCTGTTGCTCACCACGCGTTCCACCCCTGCGCAGCCACAATCCACCCCATCCTGCAAGCCCACCCAACATGGGGAAAGCGTGGCCGCCGTGCTGGGACGGAGCCAGGAGACGTCGGGGCTGCTGCAGCAGGCGGGGCTGGGGCTATCCATCCATGCGTCGATGATCCGGGTGCTGCGCGATCTGTCGGATCGCTCCTATCCTCCTTACTCGTCTTCGGTGGGCGCTGAAGAGATCTGGTATGAGGGCAAGACGGGGATGGAGGAGTACTCGGGGGGCGGGCCGACCCTGGCCCTTGACGCCAACTCGGTCTATCAGCGGACCGATTCCCTACGGCCGGCGACTGGTCGTGCGCTGGCATTCGGGGAGTGGGAACGGGCGTTCAATCCGTGGGC
>JBEPVJ010000418.1:0-3009 GCA_041691095.1 Gemmatimonadales bacterium | reverse complement strand
GTCACGATCCGGGTGACCTGCTGCGCCAGGTCGACGGTGAGCGTCTGCGGTCCGACCCGCACCTTGAGTCCCGGCATCCGGTACAGCCCCCACGCCGCCTTCTGGGTCTGCCGGATGGTCACGACCAGGTGCCCGCTATCCAGCTCCGTGGTGGTTTCCAGAATCGGGTACCCCGGTTGGGTCAGCGCCTGGCGAAAATACCAGCCGAGGTCCTTGCCGGCCTCGAGTCCCATAATCCGGGCAAAATCGCTCGAGAGCGCCGTGGATTGCACGTAGGTCCGGTAATACGTCGATAACCCGCGAAAAAATGCAGAATCACCAACCAGCCCGCGCAGGCTGTGCAGCACCCAGGCGCCCTTCTGATAGCTGTTGGTGTTGAGCAGCTGCATCCGATTGGTGACGGTGGAGTCCAGGATCGGCCGATCACTGGCCTTGGACGCCAGCACCGCCCGGCGCTCGCCCGCCATGGTGGCGCGAAGCGCGGAATCTCCGCCGACATGCTCGGCCCAGAGCGCGGCGCCGTAGCTGGCGAATCCCTCCGAGAGCCAGATGTGGTGCCAGTCGGCTTCGGTAACCGCATCACCGAACCATTGGTGCGCCGTTTCATGGGCCACGGTGCCTTCGCCCATGCGGCCGGAGTGAATCGATTTTTCGTCGTAGAAGATCGCGGTGGAGTTCTCCATGCCGCCGAAGATCGTGGACGACTCAACGTGACGGAGCTCGCCGTAGGGAAAGGGGCCGAAACGCCGGGAGAAGAATTCCAGGATCTCGTTGCTCCGGCGGAACGGGCCGCCCAGGGCGGAGGCGGAGTCGTCGACGTAGGTGAGCACCGACACCGGCACGCAGCGGACGCTGCATCCCGCCGGCGGGAGCACCGTCACCGCGAACTTCGCCATGCCGGCGACCATGGTATAGGTCGGGATGGGCTCTTCATTCCGGAAGCGCCAGGTCGCCCGGCCCCCGGCCAGCGTGTCGACGCCCTCCAGCCGGCCATTGGCTACGACCCCATAACCCGCTGGCGCCTCGATGCGCCACGCCACCGCGGCCTTGTCGGAGGGGTGGTCCTGAGACGCCAGCCAGAAGCGGGCCCGATCGGGCCAGTTGTCGGCAAAAACGGTACGGCCCCCGCCGGTGCCTCGCAGCACCAGGCCGTCTCGCGGCGCGCCGTCATACTGCACCTCGGTGCTGACGGTGTCGCCGCGGGCGCCGGTTACCGGAATCACGAGGCGGCCGCCATCGCGGTGCCAGGCCACGCTCTTCCCGGCGAGGGTCACCCGTCGAACCGTCATCACCGAATCGAGGTCCAGGAGCAGAGGAGTCCGCCCGTGCAGCCGCCACCGGGTGGTGACGGTAGCCGAGATCGACCCGCCGGTATCGGGGAGCGAGAGCGCGACGTCGTAGTGGAGTGCGTCATGGACCAGGCCGGCCCGGTCCCACCGCCCGGCCAGCGGTCCCTGTGCCCAGAGCGGCGTTGTGACCATCAGAAATGCCAGCACCGGACCGGGCAGACGGCTCATGAGTCGCTCCTCGTGGGATCGCGGTCCGATGCGCGGACGCACTCCAGGAAAGTTCGCGCCAGCTGCCGTACGATCGGATATGACATGCCGTCGGTATGCCCTGACGGCAGGGGATGAATCTCGAACTCGGCCGACCGTCCGCTCCATCCGTTCATGGGATCGTGGATGGCCCCAGTCGGCTGGGAGTCGGCGCGGAAATAAGTGATCTTACCGGGGTAGTAGCGCGGAAGATGGGGTCCTATGACCCGGCGGCTGGCCAGCCGGACTCGGGTGAGATTGGCCGGCATCGAAAAATCCAGGGGCGGATTGTGCTTTTCGTATTTCCAATAGAGATAGTCGCGGCGCGTGTTATGGTACCACCACCGCAGCGCCTCGCGGAGCCGCCATGCCATCTTCCGCAACGACCGTCCGCTCGCCGGGTCCGCGGCGGCGACCTGTGTCAGCCGCCAGAGAGGAATCCCGCCATGGTGGCGCACGAAATCGGCGACCCGCGCCAGCGGGCGATATTTCGGGTAGCCTGGTCCCACCGTATCGTACATGACGAGCAGCTGCACCTCGTGGCCCAGCGCCCGCATGGCGTGCGCCAGCTCCAGGGCAATCAGGCCTCCCAGCGATCCTCCCAGGAAGATGTAGGGCCCCTGCGGGCGCACCTTGAGAATCTCTGGTACGTAGAACGCGACCATCTCCTCCATGGATTCGTGCGGTTGCTGGTCACCCCAGTTGCCGTACGCCTGGATCCCGTAGACCGGATGGTGCGTCCCGACTTCCTTGGCGAAATGCTGGTAGATCAGGACGTTCCCGGTCTGCGCGTGGGGACAGAAGATCGGGACCCCCGGTGCCGAGGTGGTGAACGGCACGATACAGCTCCACGGGGCTGGTTGCGGCGCCTGCAGCACCGCGGCCAGCTGCTCGATGGTGTCGTGCTTCAGAATGGTGACCAGCTGCAGCTCCTGGGAAAATTCTTTCGCGATCCGCGAAAACACCCGGACTGCCGCGAGCGAATTGCCACCCACTTCGTTGAATCGGTCGGTCACCCCGATTGACTTCGCCCCGATCACTTCCTTCCAGATGTCCAGCAGCCGCGCCTCGACCGGATTGCGCGGCGCGACCCGCTCGCGCGACGCCGTCGTCTGCTCCGGGGCCGGCAGCGCCCGCCGGTCGAGCTTGCCGGCAGGGGAAAGGGGCAGCGCCGGAAGCGCCACGTAGGTCCATGGCACCATGTAGGCCGGCAGTGTCTGCTCCAACCGCTCCCGGAGCTGCGCCGAGGACGGAGAGGTCCCTCCGGCCGCCACGTAATACGCCACCAGCCGCGGCTCGATTCCGGCATCGGCGCGCAACACGACAGTGCATTCGCGCACCACGGGATCGGCCGCCAGCGCCGCTTCGATTTCTCCGACCTCGATCCGAAACCCTCGCAGCTTGATCTGGAAATCGAGACGGCCCAGGTATTCGACCGTGCCATCCTCGAGCCAACGAGCCCGGTCGCCGGTTC
>JBEPVJ010000417.1:0-3010 GCA_041691095.1 Gemmatimonadales bacterium | reverse complement strand
GTCGGCGGTCACCTCGCCGGGAAGAATGCCCTTGGGCATCTGCCGCCACGCGCTCGGGAAGAGCTCCCGGCCAGTCTCCCGGTCCAATATCCAGACGTGTCCGGTCTTGGTGATCTGGGCCACGGCATCCACCGACTTGCCGTTGCGCGTTACGGTGACGAGCGCCGGCGCCGCCGGAAAATCGCGGTCCCAGAGATCGTGCTTCAATCCCTGGAAATGCCAGACCCGCTTGCCGGTGTTGGCGTCGAGGGCGACGACGGAGTTGGCGAAGAGATCGTCACCCACCCGGTTCGCGCCGTAGAAATCGAACGACGCCGACCCGGTGGCGAAGAACACCATGCCACGCCGCTGGTCCACGGTCACCCCCGACCAGGCGTTCACCCCGCCGGCGATCTTCCACGCTTCCTTGGGCCAGGTCTCGTAGCCGAGCTCGCCGGGATGGGGAATGGTGTGAAAGGTCCACCTGATGGCGCCGGTCTTCACGTCGTAGGCGCGAATGTCTCCCGGGGCGCTCGGCAGGGCCTCGGGGACTGCGGTGCCGATGATCAGCATGTCCTTATACACCACGCCCGGCGTGCTGGCGCTGACCGACAGCCCCTCGACCGGGCGGTCCAGCCCGGCGCGCAGGTCTACCCAGCCGCTGTCGTTGCCCCACCCCGGCGCCTTTTGGCCGGTTTTGGCATCGAGCGAAAAGAGCCGGTAGCGATAGTTGAAATAGACCCGGCCGTCGTGCACTACGATGCCGCGGTAACGAATCCGCGGCCCGGTGAACGCGCCGTTGGTGGGGTCGAAGCTCCAGAGCTGCTTGCCGGTGGCAGCGTCGAGGGCAAAGGCATGCTGCCTGGGTGTCATCGCGTACATCACCCCGGCCTGGATCACCGGGTTGGACTGCATCTCCGAACCTTCGAACGCGTCCTTGGTGTCATAGGTCCAGGCCACCTGCAGCTGCGACACGTTGGCCGGGGTAATCTGGGACAAGGTGACGTAATGGTCGTGGTTGTCGCTGCCCTGATAGACCGGCCAGTCGGCGGTGCCGTGGCCGCCACGGCTACAGGCGCCGAGGGCGAGCAGGGAGAGGATCGCCGCCAGCCTTTTCACGGCTTCGGTCTGGGCAACGCCGACGGTGGAATCATCCCGATGAGCCGCATGTAGTTCGCCAGCTGGCTGTAGTGGTCCGCGAGGTCCAGGGCATGACCCAGGACCATGTTGATCCGGCCCACATCGCGGGACTGACCCCGGAAGCTTACGGTGACCTGATCCGCGAGCTTTCCGTCCTCCAGCTGCCCCATGGCGTCCTGACAAAACGCAAACGAGGCCTTGAGCTTGGCGATCAGGGTGTCCCTGGGCCAGGTGGCCTTGACCGAATCCGGGGTGGCGGTGTCTTTCTCCGGGAGACTCGACTTCTTCGTGCCGAACTGATCGCAGAAGAGATAGCTATCGCTCGCCACATGTTGTGCGATATAGCCGATGGTCAGCTGCGCCGGGGTCGGCTTGTAGCCGAACTTCGACTCGGGAATGGAATCGAAGGCCTGGGCGATGTTCCGGTGCAGCCCCGTGATCCGCAGCTTGAATGCTGCCGCGATCGGGTTGACCACCGGAGCGGGGGCCGGCGCAGGCTGCTGGGCGGCAAGAACCACTGGAAATGCCAAGGCGATCGTCAGGCTGATGAACCGCTTCATGTACCGTCTCCATATATAGGTCGGAATGTTGGGGAGCTGCCCCAATCTTCGTCCCGATATCGTCGATTCAGCAAGGGGAGCAGCTCGATTCGCGGGCCCGCCAAGGCTTTCGCGGTCCGTTCCAGCACTTTCGCGACCAAAACTATCGCCTTCGGGGTCGAATACGTCGATCTCGGCATCGGCGACGGCAACTCCGCGGTCTCCCACGGCATTCCGGCGGTCCGCACCGGCGTTTTCGCCGGCTCACTCGGCGATTTCGCGGTGCAGAACAGCAACTTCGCGGTGCCGCCGGCAGCATGGGTGTCCTCTCCAGGGGAATCGCGAGGACACTTTTGCCCTCGGTGAGGACGCCGGTGGGTTCGCGAGAGCACCCGCAATGTTCGCGGTCCACCCCGCCCTCTCGGCACCTTCGATCGGTCCTTTCGCGTTGCCCCACAACAACTTCGCGATGGCGCCAGGCATTCCGTTTCCCGCATAACCCGCGTTGCGATCGTGGTGGCCCACAGTATGCGTCTGCCAGAGGTGTCGGCCGATCAGGGGACGGTCGAGCGGTACACTTTCACTATTCCGGTCAGGCTCCCTGATGGCCGCGCCGGGCGAGGCTCCCGAAAGGAGCATGGTATGCGGTCCTATGTGCGTAGTTCGTTGGAGATGTTCCGGCGGGTGCGGGGGTTCCTGTTCTCCCACCTGTCACTCGAACCCGGGTTTCCAGCCATGATGGCCCGGATCGAGGATCAACTGGCCCGTGCCCAGGCGATCGAAGCGCGCGAAGGTGCGGGACGGAGCGCCGCGCGGGGCGCTCGAGCCCACCGGCAGGACCTCCGGCGGGTGTTGCACACCCAGCTCATCCGGTACCTGACGGCGGTCGGCAATGTTGCCGCCAAGAACCGGACGGAATTGACCGGGCGCTTCCTGCTCCCCCCGACCAATGCGCCCAACCCCATCTTCCTCTCCCGGGTGCGTGAGTTGCTGGCCCTGGCGGAGACCCAGCGTGAGCTGCTGGTGCAGATGGGGATGAAGGAAGGCCTCCTGGAGAAAGTGACCGGGATGGTCGGGGAGTTCGAGGCAACCATCGAGTCGATGCGGGCCGCCAGGCTCGAGCACATCGGCGCCCGGGTCGACCTGGAAACGCTCCGGTTGGAGCTGGTCGACACGGTGAAGGTGGTGGATGGGATGGTCCGCTATGGGTTCGGAGACAACCCCGAGATCATGGCGGAGTGGAAGGCGGCGAAGACGGCACCCGCGGCTCGGGTGAAGGTAGCGCCGCAGGTACCCGGGACTTCGAGTCCGGGCGCCAGTGCCCCAGCGGCATGAGTGCTTCCGCTGGGAAT
>JBEPVJ010000416.1:0-3012 GCA_041691095.1 Gemmatimonadales bacterium | reverse complement strand
GTCGTGGGGGGTCCGGTCGAACGGGGGCGCGAGCAGCCGGATCAGCCCGGCGGACTCATCGACCAGGTCGCGGTCCATCGCGTCGAGGGCCTGTGTGGCCCGCTCTCCGGGCGCCGCGCCGGACAGCACCGCCCACGCCTGCGCCAGCGCGTCGATCTTGCACTCGTCGCTGTCCCTGCCTCCCAGCGCAGTGCCGTCGTCGTAATACGCGCGGCGATACCACTCCCCATCCCAGCCCGCCGCGTTGAGGGCTCCCTGGAGCCGGGACCGATACCGGCCATACGCCTCGACGCGGGCGGCATCGCCTCGAGCACGGCACAGCGGAATGAAGCGCTCGAGGATCTTGTACAGGAAGAAGCCGAGCCAGACGCTTTCGCCACGGCCCAAGCGGCCCACCCGGTTCATCCCGTCGTTCCAGTCGCCGGAGCCCATCAGAGGAAGGCCGTGAGCGCCCTCCGTGAGTGAGCGGTCCAGGGCCCGGCAGCAGTGCTGGTACACATCGCCCCGCGTCCCTGAATCGCGCGGGACCAGCATGACCTCATCCTCTCCATGCTCCAGGAGAGGCGCCGTGAGAAACGTGGCGGTTTCGTCGAGCAGCGCGGTGTCCCCCGTCGAAGACACGTAGTATTCCGTCACGTACGGCAACCAGAGCAGGTCGTCGGAAAACCGGGTACGGATTCCCTTGTCGCCGGGCGGATGCCACCAGTGGAGTACGTCTCCCTCAACGAATTGATGCGCCGCGTGCAGCAGGATCTGCTCCCGGGTTATGGCAGGCCGATGATACAACAGCGCCGCCGAATCCTGGAGCTGATCCCGGAACCCGAACGCGCCGCCCGACTGATAGAGCGCGGATCGGGCCCACATCCGGCAGCTGAGATTCTGATAGGTGAGCCACCCGTTCACCATCAGATCCATGGCGGGAGACGGCGTCTCGACCTGCACGGCGGTGAGCAGGTTCTCCCAGAAGGCCCCGACCGCGCGGAGCGACGCCTCGATGGCAGTCGGAACGGACAAACTGCGGGCCTGTGACAGCGCGGCCTCCCGGTCGCCGGACTGGCCAAGGACGAAAGCCCATTCGGCGGTTTCACCCGGGAGGAGGGAGGTAGTCCGCTGGAAGGCAGCGCAGGGATCGAGTCCGGCTCCGTGCCGCGCGTCCAGCTCCCCGCCGGCCATGACGCCCCGGGGATGCTCTGCGCTGCCGTAGCGGCCCAGGAATGCCGCGCGATCCGAGGTACAGGAACGGCCCCGATCGCCCGGTCCGTAAGCCCCGGCGAAGGCCACGCGTTCGCTGAATTCACCGTTGCCGGGGTTGATCGCTAGCAGGACGTCTCCACTGCCCGCCACCTCGGTGACGATCGGGCTCTGCGTGCCGATCCGGCCCGCGCCGAGCACCCACTCCGCGTAGTAGAACACCGACACCAGGCGAGGCTGCGCGCCTCGATTGGTAACCCGCACCCGAACCACCTTGAGCGATTCTTCGAGCGGCGCAAAGCAGAGCACCTCCTGCTCGAGGTCGCGGCTCTGGTGCCGCCAGGTGGTGCGGCCGAAGCCGTGGCGGGTCTCGTACGCCCCGGACCCCGGCACCGGCGAGGGAGTGGGGGACCAAAAGCATCCGCCATCGTCGTCGCGGAGGTAGACCGCCTCGCCGCAGGGATCGGACACCGGGTCGTTGAACCAGGGCGTCAGCCGGTTCTCCCGGCTGTTGAGGCTCCAGGAGAATCCTAACCCGCTTTCCGAGACCACGCTTCCCGCCTGCTGGCTGGCGATGACATTGGTCCAGGGCAGCGGAGGGCGGCGGAGCCCGTCCACGCTGCGGTCGAGCCGGATGACATACTCGTCACCACGCGCCGAGAAGCCCCCGTACCCGTTGAAGAACCCGAGCGCCTCCTCGGCAGGAGCGGCCGCGACCACGCCCTGAGCGGCGAAATACCTCGGGGCCTGAATCCGCGGCGGAGGCTCCGGCTCACCGGTCGGAGCATCGGCTGGAAAGCAGTGGTCGGAGGCGCCCGGTGCTCGAGCCGCGAGGAGCGCCGCCTCCACGCTGCGCCGGTCGGCGGCGGCGGCCAGCAGCACTTCGAGGCGCAGCGATTGGCCGGGTTCGAGCTCAACAACCCGACGCAGGGCGAACAGGGGATCCAGCACATTTCCGACGGTGCCGGAGAGTGGAGCGCGGGTCCTCAAGGCTGCCGGAAAGACGGCGGTATTTCCCCGGCCGATGAACCGAGCGCGGTCGGTCTCCCATTCCAGACCGCCGGGGAAGTCTCCTGCACTGAGCAACACCATCCCCATGCAGAGCGCCGGCTCGTCGGGACTTCTGGGCCGCCGTCGCGCCAGCAGTCCACCCGAGGCGGCAACAAACTCGGTCTGCACGAAGAGCTTCGAGAACGCGGGATGACCGGCGTCCTGGGCGGCGGTCGCCAATACCACCTCGGCGCAGGTGGTGACCTCCAGTTTACGGTGGCGTGGACTGCGATTGGTGAGGGTGTGGCGTCGCCATTCGGCATCGGCGCGGGGATCCACCGCGATCTCGGTGCGAAGGTGAATGTCATGGTCCTCGCGGTCGATCCGCACCAGGCCCGGGCCGGCGCTGAACTCGTACCTGGCGGGCTCGGCGCGTACCGGCTGATGCCCAGAGGACCAGAGTGTGCCCGCGTCCAGGTCGTGGAGGTAGAGGAACCAGCCCTCGGCCTCCCGGGTGAGGTCGCCGGTCCAGCGGGTTAGCATGGTCTCGCCCAGCGCCGAATAGCCCGCCCCGGACGGTGTAACCAGGACGCGATAGCGGCCGTTGGAGAGCACCCTGGATTCGCTCATGGCTCGAAGCTGACGCGCGCGGGTAACGATCGGATCACGACCGTGCTCCCGGCTACAAGCTCCGCCGACGCACCATTCACTGACACCCGCGATATGCGTCCCGATCCCGGCGCAGTGACCACCAGGCCGCCGGCGGGAATGCGGAGTCCGGCGTCGAGATCGACAACTGCTGCGTTACCCTGTCGCCGCGCGGTGTAGGAG
>JBEPVJ010000415.1:0-2968 GCA_041691095.1 Gemmatimonadales bacterium | reverse complement strand
TCGGCTAGGTAGCTCAGTTGGTAGAGCAGCGGACTGAAAATCCGCGTGTCGGGGGTTCAATTCCCTCCCTAGCCATTCATGCTGCACGGCCGTCCCAGAGGGGCGGCCGTGGTTGTTTCGAGGCTATACTATTCCGGGAATCCATCGGTAGCGTACCTCCCGCATGTACTGCTCGTAGACCGGATCCCTCCGCAGGAAACTCTCCTCCATCAGCGTCTTGACGACGAACAACGCCAGAAACACCAGGCTGAGCGCAAAGTTCCGCCAGGAGAAGTTTTCGAGGATCACGCACACCTCGGCAAGGAACAGCGCCGAATAGATGGGGTGCCTGACGAGACGATAGGGGCCGGTGAGCACCAGGCGCCGCTGGGCCGGCACGAAGCCGATATTTCGACCGAGGGTGAGTCGCGCATAGACGTCGGCCGCGACGCTTACGATCGACAAGCCATCGGTGAGGCGCTCGGGCGCAAGCGCATGCCCGATCTCGGCGAAGCTGGTGGTCAGGAATCCGAAGTAGCTCGCGACAAATGCCACAATCCAGAAGAGCGGGTTGGCCGTCACGCGGACCGGCGGCAGCCGGACCAGCAGGGTTGCGATCAGCAGAGACAGCTGGAAGAGAATCGCGAATCGGGGAAGGGTGAGCCCGCCCGCCCGAAGGTCGATCCACAGGACGTACCCGAAGGGCAGCGCCGCGAGCACTGCGATGGTCCGGTCCACCCAGGGCTTTCCGAGGAACATGGAGACAAGCTAGCGCTTTCCGGTTGATACTCCTCTGCCTTCTCATCGAACCGGGCGGCGCGCTCTGGATCACCCGGTTCCTTGGGAGCCTCCGGTTCGAGGTCAGTCCGGTGGATCCGCTGACATTCGCAACCGTCGGGGCCGTGTTGACGCTCGCTGCGGGTGATCGCGTGTTTTCTCCCCGCGCGACGGGCCACCCTGGCCGATCCGATTGCGGCCTTGCGACGGGACTAGGAGCGCGAGCGCCTCAACTCGCCGAGGCGGCGCTCCAGAAACCGGCGCTCCGGCTCCTGTCGCGTCAGGCCCAGCGCCCGCTCATACGATACAATTGCCTCCGGCGTCATCCCTAGGCGCCGAAGCAGATCCGCCCGCGCCGAATGGGCGAGGTAGTAATTGCCCAGGTCTCCGCGAAGAAGAATTTCGTCTATCAATTCGAGTCCCGCCGCGGGCCCGTCCCGCATTGCCACGGCCGCGGCGCGATTGAGCTCGACCACCGGCGAGGGGTCGGCGCGCAGCAGTATATCGTAGAGTCCGACGATCTGCTGCCAGTCGGTGGCGGCCGCATCGGAGGCCTCGGCGTGGACCGCCGCGATGGCTGCCTGCAGCGTGTATGGCCCGAAGCGGCGCGAGCCGATGGCCCGTTCGACCAGGGCGCACCCTTCCGCGATCTGGCTGCGGTCCCACCGGCTCCGATCCTGATCCTCCAGGAGCACCAGCTCGGACGACGCCATGCGCGCCTCACGACGGGAATCGTGCAGCAGCATGAGCGCGAGCAGTCCCAGCGCCTCCGGCTCGGGGAGCAGCTCGACCAGGAGGCGGCCCAGCCGGATGGCTTCACGGGACAGGTCGTGCCGGGTCAGTGACGCGCCGGAGGAGGCGGAATAACCTTCGTTGAAAACCAGGTAGACCACGTGCAGCACGGTATCGAGCCGTTCGGCCAGATCGTCGCGTGATGGAATCTGATACGGAATGCCGGCATCACGGATCTTGGCCTTGGCCCGGACGATCCGCTGGGCGAGTGCCGGGGCGGTGACCAGGAACGCCCGCGCGATCTCTTCGGTTTCGAGCCCACAAACTTCGCGCAGGGTGAGTGCGATGCGCGCATCAGGGGAGAGCGCCGGGTGGCAGCAGGTAAAGATCAGGCGGAGCCGGTCGTCCGACACGCCGTCGTCCTCGGGCTCCGGCGCGGGGGTGATACCATCGCCCAGGCGGTCGGCGATCCAGGTGAGCGACGCGTCGAAGCGGGCCCGCCGCCGCAGCTGATCGATGGCTTTGAAACGCCCGGTCGATATCAGCCAGGCGCGCGGGTTATCGGGAACCCCGGCGGCGGGCCAGCCGGCCAGCGCGGCCGTGAATGCTTCCTGCATCGCCTCCTCGGCGAGGTCAAAATCGCCGAGGACGCGGATGAGGGTGGCGAGGACGCGCCGGGAATCGGCGCGATAGATGGATTCCACCACGCGCGGGATCTCGTCAGCCGGCATTGAACTCCATGATGGGCCGTACCTCGATGCTCCCCATTCGCGAGCCGGGAATTCGAGCGCCGACCTGGATGGCGTCGTTGAGATCCCTGGCCTCGATGAGGTAGTACCCGCCGAGTTGCTCTTTGGTTTCTGCGAACGGGCCGTCGGTGGTCGAGATCTTGCCGTTCCGGATCCGAACCGTGGAGGCGGACTGGGTAGGCTGGAGCGCATTCCCACCGAGGTAGTGGCCGCTGCGCTTGACGTCCTCGGTGAACGCGTGGTACTCGCTCATCAGCTTGCCTGCTTCCGCCTTGGGCATCTTTCCGAACGCCGCTTCGTCTTCATAGATCAGGCACAGGTATTTCATGGCTCGCTCCGGTTGATGTGGACTGTGGGGACGCCAGATAGTCGTTCGGGGCGGTGAGAAATCGACATCCGCCCTTTCGGGCCATCGGCCGGTGCGTGTCGCTATTATACCCATCCCCTTGGGACCGGGTCGCATCCGGCCCGAGGACCCAAATGACTCCCGAAGGTCGCCACGCAGCATTTCTCGGATGGTCGGATGCGTAACGTACGCCAGCAGGCCGCACTTGCGACTCTCTTCTCCGCCGCGGGCATGGTTGGGCTCGCATGCAGCAAGCCGCCGGCCCCGTTCACCCCGCCTCCCGCCGAGGTTGCGGTCGTCGAAGTCGTTCCCCGCCGATTGGACCAGGTATTCGAGTTCTCGGGCAGCGTCGAGGCCGCGAAGAGCGTCCAGGTGCGCTCCCAGG
>JBEPVJ010000414.1:0-3023 GCA_041691095.1 Gemmatimonadales bacterium | reverse complement strand
ACACCGACCTGCTCCGGCTCAACATTTTCCTCGGTCAGCGGTACCCGAAAGCTCCCGACCCCGGCCATGCCTTCGAATAGTGTGCCGGCGGCACGCAAGTCGGGCACGTCGGCCGGGGAGATCGGAAATCCCTTGACGTTGCGGGCGCGCAGGTCGCTCCAGATAATCACCAGTCGGTCGGCATCGCGGTATGGCAGGGGACGCAGGAGGACCGCGTTCACCACGCTAAAGATCGCGGTGGATGCGCCGATGCCGAGCGCAATAGTGACGATCGCGGTGAGGGCAAAGGCCGGGCTCTTGGTCAGGCTCCGAATGGCGTAGAAGAGGTCCTTGCCGATCATGGCGTCACTCCCTCCATCTCCTTAGCGTACGCCTTCTTGAGGTTGGTCTGGTACTGGTCGTATAACCCGCGTAGGGCGGCATGCTCCCGCTTGACGGCATCCCGGAACGCCGCGTCGGTGAGATAGTGGTACAAGACGGCCGACATGATCTGGGCATCGGCCCGGAAGCCGGAGTGCCCAACCGGTGTGAAGGCATCCGCCAGCATGCCTTCGGTATGATAGGGATAGGTGGAGCTCGCCACGGTGACGCCCACGCCGGGGACGTCGAGCGAGACGCCGCCGGTCTCTTCATAACCGGACGGGGGGCCCTGCTCGGGCTGCACTGCGGTGCCGCCGAGTGACTTGGCGTACGCGAAATACGCCTCTTCCAGCGTCCCCAGCGAGATCCCGTCGCGATACTCGCCATAGCGGTCGATCTTGACCTCGGTCCCGGTAGCCATCGCCGCTGCCTTCGCGGCATTGTCCATCATCGCCGAGATGTGCTGCAGATACACTCCGTCGGGATAGCGGATGTAGTAGTCCACCACCGCGCGGTCCGGCACGACGTTGGGCGCCACGCCGCCCTCGGGAATGACGCCCTGAATCGACGCTTCGGGGCGGAAGGTGGACCGGAGCCCATCCACCGACATGTAAAAATGGACCGCGGCTTCCAGGGCGTTGCGGCCGTTCCAGCTGCTGAGCTGGTGCGACGGCCTCCCGGTAAAGATGTATTTGACCTCGTCGATGTTGAGGCAGCAGATCCCGAATCCCGCCCGGGACCGGCCCGTCGCGCCGCTGGAGTGGCTCCGCACCAGGATGCTGGCGCCCTTGAAGACTCCGGCGTCGCGCATAATCGACTTGGCCGGTGGCCCGACCTCTTCGGCCGGCGTTCCGTAGATCACGATGCTGCCGGGGAGCTTTCGGGCGGTCATCGCTTCTTTCAGAGCCACCGCCGCGGCAATGGCTACCGGGCTCTGCGCGTTGTGCTGGTCACCGTGAAACGCGCCCATGGTTCCGCGCAGCGCGTCGTATTCTGCGATAAGTCCCAGCACCGGGCCGGCTGTGCCGGCGGGTGACCCCCAGCGTGCCACGAAGGCGGTGCGCAGCCCCGCGGAGCCGGTGTCCACCGTGAAGCCGTTGCGGCGAAGCACCTTCACCAGGGTATCTACCGTGCGAAACTCCTTCCAGCCGACCTCGGGATTCTTCCCGATCCAGTCGCTGAGTGCCTGCATTTCCGAATCCCAGAGCGCGCCGGCCCGGGCGAGGAGCTTGTCACGATCGGGGTCTTTGGCGGTGACCAGCCGGGCGCCAATTGCCATGGGGTCCAACGCCCTCTGAAGTGAGTCGATCGATTTGAGCACCGCCCCGGCGGCGGCGCGCTCGGTCGGGGTCGTCTGGGCGAGGACCGAGCGGGCGCCCGGCGCCATGATGATCGCGAGGGCCAGGATGGTTCGTCGGGCCGGAATGCTCACGGAAGGCCTCCTTAGGGTCGGGCCGGCTGGGTCAGTCGGTAAAAGAGAATCGCGGCGCGCCTGGTGAGCAGGGGCAGCTGGCGCAGGTCTGCCGTTTCCTGGTCGGTGTGGCCCCCGGTACCGGACAGTCCGAGACCATCGATGATCATTGGGGTGATGCCAGACACGAATGATACGTCCGCCGCGCCGGCGCGGGCCGGATTGTCGATCCCGACCGGCCCCTGGCCCAGATCCCGGCTCACCTGGTCGAGCACTGCCAGCAGGCGACGATTGCCGTCGGTCGGCGCCATCGGGGGATAGCCGTCCTGGAAGACGATCTCGGACGACGTATGAGGCAAATGCTCCGCGACGATGGAGTGCATGGCGGTCTTGGCCTCGGCGAGCCGCGCAGCGGAGATGGCCCGCAGGTCTCCCGCCACGACCATCCTGGCCGACACCACGTTACTCTTGCCCGCCGCGGTGCCGCGCACTTCGGTCGAGTCGAGCTCCGCGGTGGTGCCGCCGAGCGCTACGCCGGGGTTGAAGGTAAGCAACGGGTCGCCGCTGAGCCGCTCCCGGAATCCCTGGAGCACGCGGGCGGTTTCATAGATCGCTCCGGCGCCGACGTCGTCCCGGAATATCTGGGAGGAATGGGCCGGCGTTCCGGTCGAGGTGAGGCGCCAGCCCGTATATCCCCGTCGGGCAATGACCGCCGTCGTCGGATCTCCGTCTCCATCCTCGAAGCCGATGGCAATGTCGGCCCGGTGGGCCGCCTCGATCAGGGTGTGCCGGGACAGGGCCTGCGGCTCCCCCGCCTGCTCTTCGTCTCCATGAAATACAATCGTGATGCTCATGCGGGCCAGCGCGCCCTGGGCCTTCAAGGCTTTCAGCGCCTGGACGATGATGACATCGCCACCTTTCATGTCCGTGGTGCCCGGCCCGCGGGCGTGGGACGAGTCGATCCGCTCGAATTTCTGGAAGGGATTCTCGGGATCGAAGACGGTGTCGAGGTGCCCGATCAGGAGGAGCTTCGGCCCGACGCCGGTATGCTCGGCAATCAGATGCCCGGCCCGCCGGTATGCGGCGCCATCCTCCCACCGAGTGGTGAATCCGAGCGAATCGAGCTGTGACCTGAGCACCGCTCCCACGGCGCGCACTCCCGCCAGGTTGAGCGTCCCGCTGTTGATGTTGACCAGTCGCTCCAACAACGCCAGCCCATCGGCGTTCCGGGCGTCGACCTGCTGGAGGATGT
>JBEPVJ010000413.1:0-3026 GCA_041691095.1 Gemmatimonadales bacterium | reverse complement strand
ATCGAATTCAGATCGGCGTATTCGCACTCTCCGGACTCACCGCCGGCTTCGCCGCCTTCCTCGGCGCAAGCTTTTATGGGTCGGCGTCATCGGGAGATGCCCAGGGATACGAGCTCTACGTCATCGCCTCGGCGGTCGTGGGGGGGGCCAGCCTGCTGGGCGGCAAGGGCAGCGCGGTGGGCGCGATGCTCGGCGCGCTGCTGATCGTGCTGATCCGGCAGTCGATTCGCACCCTGCATTTCGACCAGAACAACGAATGGATCGTGATCGGCTGCGCCATTATCGGTGCGGTCGTGGTGGATCAATGGAGCACCCGGCTCACCGCGCGGCGGTTGTCGAGCGGAGCCGGCCCCGGGTCAAGACCGAACCCTTAGCAGGAGAGGCACGACATGCGGGTCTTCGTGAGAGCGACGGTAGTGGCTGCGATGGCGATGCTGGCGGGGTGCGCCAAGGGGGTCGATACCAAGGCCGCCGACTCGCCCAAGGCCAAAGACAAGATCACCATCGCGATGATCGCCAAGAGCTCGACCAATCCGGTCTTTCTCGCGTCGCGCACCGGCGCCGAGGCTGCCGCCAAGCAGCTTTCGGATTCGCTGCACATCAGGGTGGAGATCGTCTGGCTGACGCCGCCACAGGAAGACGGCCAGGTCCAGGCCCAGCGGATCCAGCAGGCGGTGAACGACGGGGCCGACGCGATCTTGATCTCCTGCAGCGATGCCGGCAAGGTGACTGGGGCGATCAACGATGCGGTGGACCGCGGCGTCCCGGTCATGACCTTCGACAGCGATGCGCCGCAGTCGAAACGTTTCTCGTTCTACGGTGTGGATGATGCGAAGACCGGTGCCCAGGTCATGTCGGAGCTGGCCAAGCTGATGAACGGCAAGGGCAAGGTGGCCATCCTGGCCGGGAACCAGAACGCGCCGAACCTCCAGCACCGGGTTCAGGGCGCCAAGGACGAAGCTGCCAAGTACCCCGGGATCCAGATTACCGGCGTGTTCAATCACATCGAGACGCCCCAGGACGCGGCGGCCGAAGTGATCCGCGCCGGCAACGCCTATCCCGACATCACGGGCTGGGCGATGATCGGCGGGTGGGCGCTGTTTACCCGGACGCTGATCACCGATCTCAATCCGGCGCGCGTCAAGGTCGTCTCGGTGGACGCACTGGCGGCCGAGCTCGAATACGTGGACAAGGGTGTCGTGCCGGTGCTCCTGGCGCAGTCGGTCTACCAGTGGGGTTTCGTCGGGGTGCATACGATCGTGGACAAGATCCATTTCAAGAAGGACGTTCCCGCGATCATTCCGATGGAGCTGGTGCGGGTATCGAAAGAGAACCTCGGGGCGTGGGCTCGCCAGCTGCGCGACTGGGGCTTCACCGACGTCCCTGCCGAGTATCTCAACCGCTAGTGGTTCGCTTCGAGGGAATCACCATGCGGTTCCCCGGTGTGCTCGCGCTCGACGACATATCGGTGACCGTCGAGGCCGGCTCCTGCCACGCCCTTTGTGGAGAGAATGGGGCGGGGAAGAGCACGCTGGCCAAGGTGCTCGCGGGGATCCATGCGCCGGATGCCGGCAAGCTGTTCATTCGCGGGCGCGCGGTACGGTTCGCTAACCCGCGGGAAGCCCTCGAGGCCGGGGTCGGGATGGTGCACCAGGAGCTGGCGTTCTGCGAAGACCTCTCGGTGGCCGAAAATCTCTGCCTGGGGTCGTTGCCGGTGCGGCGGGGCCTGGTGTCTCCTCGGGACATGGAGCATCGCGCCGCCGCGATGCTGCAAGAGATCGGCACCAGCCTGGACGTGGCCGCCCCCATGAGCGGACTCTCCATTGCCACCCATCAGATGGTGCAGATCGCCCAGGCGGTCGGGGGCGGCGCGGACATCATCATCTTCGACGAGCCCACCAGCAGCCTCAGCGAAGCGGAGTCGGAACGGCTCTTTGCGCTGTTCGGACGTCTCAAGGCTCGCGGGGTAACCTGCATCTACGTCTCGCACCGGATGCCGGAGGTGTTCCGCCTCTGTGATACGGTGACGGTGCTCCGCGACGGACGACACGTGTCTACCGCACCGACCGCCTCTCTGACCGAAGCCGAGCTGGTGCGGGCGATGATCGGGAGGCCGCTGGCAGAATATTTTCCGCGGCCCGCGGAGGCCGCGACCGGGGAAGAGCTTCTTCGAGTCGATGGCTTGGGTGCGGCCGGGAAATTCGCGGACATTTCGTTCTCGCTCAACGCGGGCGAGGTGGGCGGCCTGGCGGGACTGGTCGGCGCGGGACGCTCGGAGCTCGCTGCTGCGCTGTTCGGGCTCCAACGGATCGACCGGGGCTCGATCAAGGTCCGTGGGGTAACCGAGCGGATCGAGGGCCCGGGTGACGCGATCCGGCTGGGGATCGGCCTGGTCCCGGAGGACCGCAAACGACAGGGAATCGTGGGGAAGGAATCGGGGCTGCACAATATCTCGCTGCCGGTGCTGGACCGGCTTTCGCGCTTCAGGTGGGTCCGGCGACGGCGGGAGCGTGCACTCGCCAATCGATTCGTGGACCGCCTGGCCATTCGGGCGGCAGCGCTCGACGCTCCCGCGGCAGGGCTATCGGGAGGAAATCAGCAGAAGCTCGTGTTGGCCCGGTGGCTGGCAGCCGGCTCACGCATCCTGATTCTCGATGAGCCGACTCGCGGCGTCGATGTGGCGGCGAAGGCGGAGATTCACGCCCTGATCGCTGAGCTGGCGGCCCAGGGCGCGGCAATCCTGCTCATTTCCAGCGAGCTCCCTGAGGTCCTGAGCGTGTCGGACCGGATCCTGGTGCTGCGCGCGGGGCGATTGGTGGGTGAAGTGGCGCGGAGAGCCGCTACCCAGGATTCCGTGCTGCGTCTTATGGCCGGCCTCGAGCGGGCGGGAGTTGCAGACACCGGGTAACTGTCGGCTACCGCTCCCCGATCGCCTTGAAGGGACGCTCTTCCGCTCCGGTGTAGATCTGACGCGGGCGGGCAATCTTCTGATCCTTGTCCATCAGCATTTCTTCCCACTGCGAGAG
>JBEPVJ010000412.1:0-3031 GCA_041691095.1 Gemmatimonadales bacterium | reverse complement strand
ATAAGAGACAGCTCGCGATTCGAGCCGAAAGCCATCCTGATTCCACCGCGACGCCTTCAGGAGATGCATGGAGCCGCGCGACCGAGGCCTTCGCGCGGGCGGCGGCGCTCGAACCCGGACTGGCGCCGAGGCTCGAGGCGCTCGCCGATAAGGCGCTTCGGGCTGGGGCTCGGGCGCGAGCCACCGCCATTCGCGACGCGCTCCTGCGCGGCGTTCGAGAGGCGAGGGTCCCGCGTGACGGACGCATTATCCTCGCGCTGGGCAGAGTGCAGCGGGAAATGGGCGATACCGGCGCTCGCGCCACCTTCGCGGCCTACATCGCCACCGGAGACAATCGCAATCTCGGATTGCTCGAGCTGGGCCGCACCCGCCTGCTGTCCGGAGACATGGGCGGCGAGTCCGACTATCTGGAAGGCCTCACCTCCGACGATCCGGTCGCGGTGTCGGAAGCCCGGAACGACTTCCTGCCCATTGCCAGTGACGCGCAGCTCGCCGATTTCGATCTGCGCCACGGCTCCGCGCGCGCCGATATGGTGCGGCGCTTCTGGACTACCCGGGACAAGGTGGAGCTGCGCCCCGAAGGCTCCCGTCTCGTCGAGCACCTCCGTCGACTGGCGGTGGCGCGCCAGGAATTCGTCTTCACCGGCGACGATGGGGTCGAGCGCCCCGACGACCGGGGCAGGGTCTTCATCCGCCATGGCGAGCCGGACGATCGGGCCAGCTTCACCATCCCCGGCGTCGACCCCAACGAATCGTGGCGCTATCGTCGCGGCGCCAGCGATATGGTGCTTCACTTCTCTGCCCGGCGCGCCCCCAAGGACTTTCGGCTGATCGAAAGCGTGCTGGATGTCGCCGACGTACGCTCCAGCGTTGGACTGGGCCCTTCCTCCAGGCAGACCACGACTGGCGCGAGCGGGGAGCAGTTGCTCCGCTCCCGTTCCTCGCTGGCGCCGATCTATCGTCAGGGGCCCGTCGGCGGCGCCGAGCAGGGGGCCGAATTTCTCGCCCGCGAGCGCGCGCTGGGTCGCCAGGGAATCCGGCTCGGCACCCAGACCGACAGCTACACACTGCGCTTTCCGATCGAGCTCAACGCCTGGGGCAAGTACGCGGTCGCCGGTGGATCAGGCTCCGAGCCCGCGGTCCAGGTGCTATTCGCGATTCCGGGTTATGCCATCGAGCCGGCCACGGGAACCGCGGGCTTCGTCTACCCGGTGCGGGTTCGTTTCGTGGCGCTCGACACGGCGGGAAACATCGTCGCCTCGGTGGATTCGGTCACCCGGATCGAGCCGGGCGATCGGATCGCCGCCAATCGAAGCCTGGTCGGGCTGATGTCGATTCCCGTCCGACCCGGCCGGCTCACCGTGCAGGCCGCGATCGAGTACGGCCGCGAGGCGGGATCGGCCTTCGGGGTGGACTCGATCACGGTGCCCGCACCGGGCGCGGGCCAGCTTGCGCTGGGAGACCTGCTGGTCGGCACCCGACGTGGCCGGCTGGTCGTGCCTCTAGGCGACGGTACCCGCATCGCCATGCAGCCCGGTGGCGTGGTGCGCCGGAGCGAGGGAATGGATCTCGCCATCGAAGTCTTCGGATTGACGCCCGGCTCCGCCACCGAGCTTCGGCTGATGATCGCTCCCCGCGAGCCCGGATCCGAAGGCGGCGCTCGCCAGTGGCGGCCGTATCCCGATGCCAAGGCGATTGGCCGGATTATGCGGCGTTCCGGCGGCGACGCCATTGCGCGTTGGCGAGTCTCGCTTCCGGTCCGGAAACTCAAAGCGGGTTCATGGTCGCTGGCCGTCGTTGCGACCGATTCGGCGGGCCACGAAGTGCGGCGAGAGGCTCCTTTGGAGATTCTGGTTCCGTAGCGTGATGGAGCTGTGACAGATTTGTGATGTGAACAGTGGTTTTCGGCGTCGTTGCTACACTTCTCCGCGTATTGTCCACGACCTCGCTCCGCCCTACTTTGGTCTTCCCCGTTGGTCGCCGCCAGGAGCGAGCCTGTCGGCGGCCGACGTGCGAAACCGCTGCTTCCAACTACAATTCAAGTACTACTTTGAGGGAGTCCCCATGGGAACTGCCACCCCCCGGGTTCCGCTGCAATTGTCGCCGAACGCCATCACGGTGCTGGAAAAGCGCTACCTGGTGCGCGACGAGACGGGCACACCCGTCGAGACAGCGGTCGACCTCTTCTGGAGGGTGGGACGCACCGTGGCTGAGCCGGATCGGACCTACGGAGCGTCGGAGGGCGCGGTGCAGGCGGTCGCGGAAGCCTTCTACGAGCTCATGGCCAAGCGGCTCTTCATGCCGAACAGCCCCACGCTCATGAACGCCGGCCGGCCGCTCGGGCAGCTCTCCGCCTGCTTCGTGCTCCCGGTGGACGATGCGCTCTCGAATGGGAAGAGCGGCATTTATGACACGCTGACATCCATGGCCCTGGTGCATCAGTCGGGCGGCGGCACCGGCTTCAGCTTCTCCAAGCTCCGGCCCAGGAACGACATCGTCCGTTCCACCATGGGCGTGGCATCGGGCCCCGTGTCCTTCATGTCCCTCTTCGACGCCTCCACCGACGTGGTCAAGCAGGGCGGCACCCGTCGTGGCGCCAACATGGGCATCCTGCGCGTGGATCATCCGGATATCCTGGACTTCATTGCGTGCAAGGACGACACCACCAAAATCACCAACTTCAATATCTCGGTCGCGGTCACCGACGCGTTCATGGATGCCGTCGGGAAGGACACTGATTACGACCTGCTGCATCCTAACACCCGCAACGTCGTGGGCCGGATGTCGGCGCGGCTCGTCTGGGAAAAGATTATCCACGGCGCCTGGAAAACCGGAGAGCCGGGCATCTTCTTCATCGACCGCGCCAACTATTACAATCCGGTACCGCACCTCGGCACGTACGAAGCCACCAATCCCTGTGGCGAGCAGCCGCTGTTGCCGTACGATGTCTGCAACCTCGGCTCGATCAACCTCGGCGCCTTTGTATCGGGCAACGACCTCGACTGGGCCGGTCTCCGGCGTACCTGTCTCT
>JBEPVJ010000411.1:0-3040 GCA_041691095.1 Gemmatimonadales bacterium | reverse complement strand
GCCCAAGCGGGTGTCCCCCAACAGGCACCCGCCATGCTCCCTCAAGTCAAATCCCGTTTCTCGACCGCCATCCTGCTCGCTCTCGCTGCCTGCGGCGGCGGGGGGACTTCTCCGAACCCTCCGGGGCCGCCCCCTCCGCCTCCGCCGCCACCTCCCGCTCCGGTGGCCTCGGTCGCAGTGAGTCCGCCGACGGCCTCGCTGTTGCCGGCCCAGACCCAGCCGCTCATCGCCACAACCAAGGACGCGGCGGGCAACGTATTGGCCGGTCGCACCGTCACCTGGACCAGCAGCGCCAATGCCGTGGCCTCGGTGAGCAGTGCGGGGCTGGTGACCGCGGCCGCCGCCGGCTCGGCCACCATCACGGCCACCAGCGAAGGGCAGATCGGCACCGCGGTCATCACCGTGAATGACGGCGGCCAGGTTACCACCGCAGGCGGGACTGTCACGGCGGCGGGGGGCGCGGTACAGGTCGTCGTCCCGCCCGGCGCGGTCAGCGCACTGCTGGCGATTACCGCCACCGCCAACGCCAGCCCGCCGCCACTCCCGGATCTGACCGCCACGCCAGCCACGCTGTTCGTGGTGAGCGGGGCCAGCTATACCTTCGGCCCCGAGGGAACCACCTTCACCGCGCCGGTCACGGTGACGGTCAAGTACGACCCCGCGAAAGTGCCGGCGTGGGTCACTGCGGGCGACATGGTCCTGATTCATTACAACGGCACGGCGTGGGAGAGACTGCCGAGCCAGGCCGTCGATCCGGTCGCCCACACGATAACCGCCACAGCGACCAGTTTCAGCCCATAACGGCGCCTCCGCCTCGGCCTCTTCCCAAATTGGACCCGCCGCGCGATTCCCTAGATGGCGCGGCCGCTGCGCATCCCCGGCGAAATGACCTGAATCGCTCTCGCTTCGCGCTTTCAAGGAGACTGCCACCATGAGGCCCCATGTCCCTGCACTCTAGATCCTGCCTTGCCCTCCTGCTCTCCCTGATCTCTGCCGGGGTCGCCGCATGCGGCGGAGGCTCAAGCTCGCCGAACCCTCCCCCTCCACCCCCTGCGGCGGGACCGCCTGCCTCGATCGCGGTGCAAGCGGGTGACGGCCAATCCGCAAACGCCGGCGTGGCGGTGCCGGTGACGCCGTCGGTCATCGTGCGCGATCAGAGCGCCCGCCCGGTGCCCGGGGCCACAGTGGCCTTTGCGGTGGACTCCGGCGGCGGGGCGGTCGCGGCTGCGAACGCCGTCACCGGGTCCGACGGTGTCGCGTCGAGCGGCTCGTGGACCCTCGGGCTCGGCCGGAATCGGCTCCGGGCCACCGTGGCGGGGCTCGCGCCGGTCTTCTTCACCGCCAGCGCAGTCGGCGACCTCAAGGTCCTGGACAACAACATCGGCGCGAGCGGTGGCACGTTCACGGTGAATCGGCCGGGAGACCCGCTCAACGGGATGCAGATCACCGTACCGGCCGGGGCGGTGGCGACGTCGCTCCACCTGACCGTGGGCTATGGCGATTCGACCGGGGTACCGAAGAAGGCGGGGCTCCGCATGGTGAGCCCGGTCATCACGATCGGGAGCGATGCGGCGCTGATGAGCGCCGGCGGGCCGGTGAAGCTCACGGTTCCCGTGACGCTCGCTCCGGGCGAGTGGCCAATCGCGATGCTCTTCAACCGCGCGAATGGCGCAGTCCAGACCCTGACGACTATCCCGGTAGGCACCACCAGCGTCATCACCTTCGTGCAACAGCTGGATGGGGCAGAGCTTGATTCACCGTCCTCCTCCCCGGTGAGCCTGCGGTCGTCGGCGCACGGCGCGCCGCAGCCTCTTCCGGTCGCGATCCAGCTGGTAATCCAGGGAGTATCCTATAGCACACTCCAGGCAGACTTCGATACCGGCTATCGGCCCAATGTGGACGATTGGGAATTCGACAACGCGCTGACGGCAATGGGAACCTCGCAGCGGGTCATTGGGCTCGGCATCGCGTCGGCCTGGTACTACGACCACTTCAAGCAGGGCCATGGGACCCTGAACGGGCGCTTCCAGCAGGCCCAGGGAGTGGAATGGAGCAACCCGCGCGGGTTCAAGATCGGCGCCCTGGCCGGGAACGCCGTGGACCCACACGGAATCGTGCAATACAACCTGGCCATCGCCACGGCCCGCCTCACCATTCCAGGGCTCACCGCAGACTCACTCGCGTTTCTCAGCATCAAGGCAGGGATGCTGGTGACCGGTCGCCCTCAGACCCTCTTCGCGATGGACCTGACGGGTTCCGTCGGGGAGGTCGAGCCGATGGTGGTTTATGCGACCACCGGGAATACGATGGGAGTAACAATCGGGACCGCCGAAACTGGAGTGAACGCGCCGCGCGTCCTGACGCTAGCATCGGGCCACTTCGGACCACTCACCTGGGGCTTCAAGGACGTGGTGACCGGTTCCTTCGCTACGTACACCCTTCCGGACATCCTTGTGGCTGGAGTGTCATCAGGCATTCCGGCGAGCCAGCTCAACCAGCTCTGGCAGAACTTCTTCAACAAGACGATTGCCCAAGTGGAGACCCCGTCCTTCGAGGTGGTGACCAGGGACTATCGTCCGGTAATCGACACCCTCTTCGTTCCGGACGACACGACTCGCTTCTGGGTCGAGTGCTCCGGGGCGAACTGTCCTTTCAGTTATCCGGTGACCGGCCATTTCCAGCCGCAGAACAACGTGGCAGGCGGAATCTTGTACGAGAGAACGGCGCCCTCGGGTACATGGGGGGCCCTCGTGCCCGGGTTCGTTGGGGGCCTGGGGACCGGCGTGGCGGATAAGGACGATGGGAGGACTCTAGGTATGGCTCTGGTGACGTCGCCCGGCGCCGCCGGTCCTGCCGGCAAGGCACCCTACTTCGACTGGACTCAGTTCGTCGTCAAGACCAAGCGCCTGGTCATTACCCCTAACCCGCTCAACGGCGCCGGCGGCGTCAACTACACTCTGACCGCGACCTACGCCCGTCCCACGCCCCCGGGAGCGACCTGGGAGTGGGATCTGGGAGACGGACGGACCCTGACCACCGG
>JBEPVJ010000410.1:0-3045 GCA_041691095.1 Gemmatimonadales bacterium | reverse complement strand
CATCCTCCCCCTTGGCGCGGTCACCTCGATCACGCTACGGGTCGCCGATGGCGACCTGGCCGTGTCCAGCGACGACATCCGCCGGGTCGGCGGCGGCGCCGTCACCGACGGCATCAACCGTATGGTTCGTGAGCTGGGCCGACTGGTGGGCGCCATCCGCGCGTCTGCCTCCGACTCCGCTGCCCTTGCTGAAGAGATCTCCTCGGCGACCCAGCAGATGGTGTCGTCCACCGAGGAAGTGGCCGGAACCACGGCTGATCTCACCGATCGGGCGATTGCCCAGGCCAGCGTGGTGCGGGCCGTCGCGGACGATGCCGCGCGGATCCTGGCCATTGCCGAGGGGGTGGCGTCCGGGGCCCTGAGTGCGGTGGAACGCAATGCCGGCCTCGCGAAGCTGGCCCGGTCGCACCGATCGCGGCTCGATGCGAGTGTCGAAGCGCTGGACCGGCTCACCGAAGAGGTGGAGCTCGGCACCGTGGAGTCGGAGGCGCTGGCGGAGGCTTCCGAGGAGCTGGAGCGGTTCGTGGAGCAGGCGCGCACGGTAGCCAAACAGACCCGCATTCTCGCGCTCAACGCCTCGATCGAAGCGGCCCGCGCCGGCAGCGAGGGACGAGGGTTCGCGACGGTGGCCGATGAGGTCCGCAAGCTCTCCGGCCAGGCGACGCTGGCGGCCGCGGCGACCCACGATCGGGTGCGCACCATCGCGGGGCGGGTCGGCACCGCCCGGGCGCGCCTGCAGCGGCTGGGCGAGGGCGGATTGGCGGCCCGGGATGCGGCCCGCGAGGCGGTCGAAGGGCTCAGGATGGTTTCCCAGGAGGCCGACGCGGTGGACGCGTGGACCCGGAACGTCGCCGCTGCAGCGGCCGAGGTGCGAGGGCTGGTGGACGGAATCGCCGGGCGGACCCGTGAGCTCGCGGTCGGGACCGAGGATTTCGCCGCGGCGGCGGAGCAGATCGCGGCGTCGACCCAGGAGCTCAATGCCTCGACTGAGGAAATCACCGCGTCGGCACAGCAGCTGGCTAACACGGCAATCAAGCTCACCGAAGGGATCGGAATGTTCCGGGCATAGCCCCGGTCAGCCGCCGAACACTTTCCGGCCGATGGCCCGCCCTACGAAACGGATTCGGTCGGGCCAGGGCAGCCGATGCAGCATCGTCTTCACCACGCCGCGAGTGAACCAGGTCTTGCTGGAGTAGTCGATCGCCACGTCCACCAGCACCGGACGCCCTGCCTGCATCGTCGCTCGCGCCGCGCGCACCACCTCGATCACCTCGACATCGCGGTTCAGAGACAGCCACTCCACGCCGAGCGCCTCCGCAATACTGCCGAGGTGGTAGTCGGGCAGCGTGCTGGCCACGGTGCGGTTGAAGGCGGTGGACTGGAACTGGGCGATCTGGGCCAGCTCGCGGTCACGCAGCACGAAGATCGCGACCGGGACGTGCTGATTCGCCGCGGTCAGCAGCTCGAGACCGGTCATCAGGAACGCGCCGTCCCCGGCCAGCGCCACCACCGGCGTGCCTGGTTTTGCGAGCCCGGCGCCGATGGCGGCGGGCACCGAATATCCCATGCAGGAATAGTCCACCGGCGCGAGAAACCTTCCCGGCCGCTCCAGCCGAAGGCATTCCATGGCGAGAAAGGTTCCGTTGCCGCTGTCGGCGGTATAAATCGTGTCGGGCCCGAACTCCTTCTGCAACGCATCGAGCAGGACGAACGGAGTAACCCGGCCCTGGCTGCGCTGGTCCAGCCATTGGGCCCGTACGTCCTCGTGTCCAGCGTGGATCTGCTTCCGCAGCTCGGGATCGGGCGGCACTACCCGACGGACGGTGTATTGGCCGCTCAGCTCGTTTAGCAGCGCGACCAGAAAGGCTCGCGCGTCCGCGGGAATGCCCAGCTCGGCGGGGAAATTCCGGTTCAGCACGTCGGGGTTGATGTCCACGTGAATCAGCGGGCCGGGCGGAGTGAATCCGTAGCTGCCGGTGCCCACTTCGCTGAACCGGCACCCGATCGCCAGGGTGACGTTTCTCCGGTGGGCGACGTCCCGCACGAATGGCGGCGCGGCGTCTCCGAATCCGTTCCACAGAAACAACGGGTGAGACTCCGGGAAGACGCCCTTGCCCTGGATCGTCGTGGCCACGGGAGCCTCGAGCCGCTCGGCCAGTGCCAGCAGCTCGGCAGTGGCGCCCTGGGCCCCGAGCCCGGCGTAAATGAGCGGCTTGATGCCCGGCGGAGCCAGCAGCGCCGCGGCGCGGGCGACCTGTTCCCTGGACGCCGAGGGGACGGGAAGCGGGGCGGGAGAGGTCCAGGCCCCGGGGTCGACCTCGTGGCGTGTGAGGTAGTGATCGATGGAAACCTCGACCATGACCGGCCCCGGCGTTCCGCTCCGCGCCAGCGCGCAGGCCTCGCGGATAACCCGGTAGAGCTCGGTGCCGGTCTCGGGCCGGAACGTTCCCTTGACGACCGGGGCCGCGATGGCGAGCTGATCGATATCGTGGAGCTGGTAGGACTTGTTGGTGGTGCGTCGGATGCCGCAGCCAAGCACCAGCATCGGCACGCAGTCCATGTACGCCTCGGCGATGCCCGACATGGCATGGGTGAGGCCGGCGCCCGGCACGATATTGACGCAGCCCATCTCGCCCGACGCGCGCCAGAGGCCGTCGGCCATGAATCCCGCGCTCTGCTCGTCCGTCACCAGGATGGGACGCACCAGATCGGAATCACCGAAGGCGTCGTATAGCTCGATGTTGTGGGTTCCCGGGATGCCGAATGCGAGGCGGATGCCCTCATCGGCCAGCGCCCGCACGACGATCGCTCCGCCGGTCATTTTCATCGGGCCATGTCCTCGATGACACCTTCGGCGACCCGGTCAGCCAGGGCCATGATCGTGAGATAGGGGTTGATCTCCAGCGAGTCGGGAAAGAGACTCGCATCGGCGACGCGGAGCCAGGGGCGTCCGTGGACCCGTCCGCTTCCGTCGGTGACCGAATCCGCGGCGTCACGTCCCATCGCGGCGCCTCCCATCAGGTGGGCCGCCGAGATGGAGATCGT
>JBEPVJ010000409.1:0-3055 GCA_041691095.1 Gemmatimonadales bacterium | reverse complement strand
GAGGAATTAGCCATGCGGCTCCTCTCCAGCGGGCTCGCAGCAGCAGTCGCGGCGGCGGCGCTTGCAGCACCGCTGCGGGCGCAAAAGCCTGCGCCACCCACCGACCGGTTCACCATGCGGGACGTGTTCGACCTGGAGTGGGCCGCGGAGCCGCAGATCTCCCCCGACGGCAAGCGCATCGCGTTCGCGCGCTCCGGCTACGACATCATGAAAGACGACCAGCGCTCCACCCTCTGGTCCATCAACGCCGACGGCACCGACCTCCGGCCGCTGCTCTCCTCCGGGCGCGAGGCCGGCTCGCCCCGATGGAGCCCCGACGGCAGCAAGCTGCTCTACGTTTCCAGCACCGATGGCCACGCCGAGGTGTTCGTGCGCTGGATGGACACCGGACAGGAGACCAACCTCACCCGGCTGGCGGAATCACCTGGCGGCCTGGCGTGGTCTCCCGACGGTACCTGGATTGCGTTCACCATGTTCGTCCCGGAGACCCCGGCGCCGCTGGCAGAGCTGCCGACGCCCCCGCCCGGAGCCAACTGGGGCCCTCCGATCAAGTTTATCGAGAGCATGCAGTATCGCGCCGACGGCGCGGGTTACCTGCCCAGCGGGCATCGCCATATTTTCCTGCTGCCGGCCGAAGGCGGCACTCCCCGTCAGCTCACCAGCGGGCCCTATGACGATGGGGACCCGCACTGGGCGCCCGACGGACGCGCGCTGGTCTTCTCGGCCGATCGGAACATCAACCCCGAATACGACGCGATCGAAACCGACATCTACCAGGTGTCGGTGGCCGATGGCGCTATCAAGCCACTGACCCACCGCAAGGGGCCCGATGGCAGCCCAGCCGTCTCGCCCGACGGCAAGCTCATTGCGTATACCGGCTTCGATGACCGGGACCAGTGGTACCAGGTTACCCATCTGTACGTGATGAACCGCGACGGCAGCGGCTCCCGAATCCTGCTGCCCACTCTGGACCGGGACATCGTCGATCCGGTCTGGAGCAAAGACGGGCTCGGCCTGTACGTGCAGTACGACGACCAGTCCGACACCCGGGTGGCCTACGTGCCGCTGAACGGGGAAATGCGCCAGCTCGCCAAGGGACTGGGAGGGCTCTCGCTCGATCGACCCTACAGCGGCGGAGCCTACTCGGTGTCTTCCGACGGGAAGCTTGCCTACACCCAGGGCGGCCCCGATCACCTCGCCGACCTCGCGGTGGCGCGGGCCGGTGCGGCACCGCAGCGCCTCACCCACCTCAACGACGATCTCCTCGGCCAGAAGAAACTTGGCACCGTCGAGGAGATCTGGTACAAGTCGGGATTCGACCAGCGGAGAATCCACGGCTGGATCGTGAAGCCGCCGGGGTTCGACCCGGCAAAGAAGTATCCCATGATCCTGGAGATCCACGGCGGCCCCTCCGCGATGTACGGGCCGTACTTCGGAGCCGACATCCAGCTCTACGCGGCCGCGGGTTATGTGATACTCTATACCAATCCGCGCGGCAGCACCGGCTACGGAGAAGAGTTCGGCAACCTGATCCATCACGACTATCCCGATCACGACTACGACGACCTGATGACCGGCGTCGATAGCCTGATCGGCCGAGGCTACGTCTCGTCCGACAGCCTGTACGTGACCGGTGGCAGCGGCGGCGGCATTCTCACCGCCTGGATCGTGACGCACACCCACCGGTTCAAAGCGGCGGTGGTGTCGAAGCCGGTCATCAACTGGACCAGCTTCGTGCTGACCTCGGATGGGCTGTCGTCATACACCCGGTACTGGTTCTCGGGGCCGCCGTGGAAGTATCCCGAGGAGTATGCCCGGCGCTCGCCGCTCACGTATGTGGACAGCGTCACCACACCGACCATGCTCTTTACCGGCGAAGTGGACTATCGCACGCCCAGCTCGGAAGCCGAGCAGTTCTACGGCGCGCTGAAGCTGCGAAGGGTCCCCACCGCCATGATGCGGATTCCCGATGCGTCGCATGGTGTGGAAGAGCATCCCAGCAACCTGATCGCCAAGGCAGCGTACATCATCGGCTGGTTCAACCGGTACCGCTCATGAGTGAAGCACCCCTGATCAGCCACGTCTCGGACACCGCGCGCTGGGTGGCGGTGTACCGTGCCATGGAAACCGAGCGACCCGACCCGATTTTCCGGGATCCCTTCGCGCGCCGGCTGGCGGGCGAGCGCGGACAGACCATCATGCTGGGCATGCCGAGGGGCCGCCAGATGGCCTGGCCGATGATCGTGCGTACCGCACTCATCGACGAGATCCTCATGCGGTGCATCATCCAGGACAAGGTGGATTGCGTGCTGAACCTCGCGGCGGGGCTGGACGCGCGGCCCTGGCGCCTGCCGCTGCCGCCCGAGCTCCGCTGGATCGACGTGGATCATCCGGTGATGATCGATTTGAAGACCACCGAGCTGGCGAACGAGACACCCAAGTGCCGTTACGAAGCGGTGCGCCTAGACCTGGCGGATGTTCACGCGCGAGGGGAGCTGCTTGATCGGGTAGGCGCGGAATCGAAGCGGGTCCTGGTGATCAGCGAGGGTCTGCTGATCTATCTGCCGGGGCTCGCGGTCGCGGAGCTGGCGCGGGACCTTCACCGCCAGGAGAGCTTCCGGTGGTGGCTGATGGACCTGGCCAGCCCGGGGCTGATCAAGATGATGGCCAAGGGCTGGGGGAAGGTGGTCGCCGCGGGAAATGCACCATTCCTCTTCGGACCCGCCGAGAGCACCGCGTTCTTCACGCCGCTGGGCTGGAATGAGCTGGAGTGGCGGGCGATGATGGAGGAAAGCATCCGGCTCAAGCGCACCATGCCGATGGCAAAGCTCTGGAGATTCATCGGCAAGCTGGCGCCGAAGAAAAAACAGGAGGAGATCAAACGGTTTTCGGGGATTGCGCTGCTGGGCCGGGCGTAGGTCGTAACCTCCTCTCAGCCAAGCTCCGCAAGGAGATGCGCCAGCTCGGCGGCAGTGGCGGGGCGTTCGGATGGCTCTTTCGCGAGTAGCCGAAGCACCAGGTCGGAGGAGGCCGCGGGGATCTCCGGATCCAGCGC
>JBEPVJ010000408.1:0-3057 GCA_041691095.1 Gemmatimonadales bacterium | reverse complement strand
GCTCTCGAAAGGACGAGCAGAGATGGTGGTGGGGCGGGGGTCGTTCACCGAGGCATTCCCACTGTTCGGGCTCCGGCTGGAAGACTACGACTCGCTCTTCGCCGAGAACCTCGACCTGCTCCTCAAGATCCGCGAGCACGAGCAGGTGCATTGGACCGGCAGCCACCGGGCCGATCTGACGGGGCAGGGGGTGTATCCGCGACCGATGCAGCCGCAGATCCCGATCTGGCTGGGGGTCGGCGGGACACCGCAATCGTTCGTGCGTGCCGGCGCGCTGGGACTGCCGCTGATGGTCGCGATCATCGGGGGGGAGACGCATCGGTTCCGCTCCCTGATCAACGCCTACCGTGAAGCGGGGGCGCGGGCGGGATTTCCCGCCGAGCGGCTCAAGGTGGGGATTCATTCGCTGGGGTACGTCGCGAATACCACGCAGGAGGCGGCCGACGAATTCTTTCCCGGCTACGCCAGGGCGTTTACCGATGTCGGGAGAGAACGGGGCTGGCCGCCGGTGACGCGGGCGGCCTTCGACGCGCAGCGCGGTCCAAAGGGCGCGCTCCTGATCGGGAGCCCCGAAGAGGTGACCGAGAAGATTCTCCGGCACAGCGAGGCGCTGGGGGGAATCAGCCGGGTCACCTTTCAGATGAACGTGGCGTCGCTCCCTCACGCGAAGCTGATGCAGGCGATCGAGCTGATCGGCGCCCGCGTGGTGCCGGCGCTGCGCTCGCGGTGAGGAGGCCGCCCGACATGACGGCGGACGAGCTGCAGAACAAAGTCGACATCTCGGCGTTCCGGGAGAAATTCGCCCAGGGTGATGCGCTCTACCGGGCCAACGTCGACCACATGCTGGGAGATCTTGCGGTGAAGCGGATGTGGCAGGAGCTCAGCGGGAAGTGGGAGCCGGAAAAGTGAGGACAGATGACCGGACACCGATTCAGCAACGTGACCGCCCCCGATTGGGGGCGGTTTTCTTGTGCAGATCTAGAATGACGACGTGACCGAGATAAAGGAAAACCGGCTGGTGGCCGACGCGCAGACGTTGGTGTTGATGCCGCCGTTCGCGTACAGGGAGATGTTCGAATGAGTGCCCCGTGTAGGTCCCCAGGAATCCTGCCAGCCGGGGAGTCCGGAGTACTGGCCGATCCTGATGTCGGTGTTCTGGTTGCCGAAAAAATTGTGGCTCGCAGTGAGGAAGACCACACGGGCGGGAACCGTCTGAGTCTGCGTAAATCCAAAGTTGCCATTGTATTCCGGCGGCGCCAGGAACTGGGTCCGGAGAATCGAGTAGCCGACGCCGGTTTCGGTGGGGACGGTCGATGGGAGCATGGCAGGCATTGCTATGGTATGGGCGGTCAGATCGTGGAAGGATTCCGCCACGGCGCGGCTCACTCCGTTGCCGGGCAGACCGCCGATCTGGATCTGGTGCCGGTCTCCGGGGCGCTGCATGCTGGTTGGCGCGCCGTACGAGTTGAAGCTGGTACCGGTCACCGGAATGTGTTCGTACAACTGGGCCAATTCGCAACTGGGTCCGGTGAAATAATTCATGGCATGAGAAAGGACTTCGCCGGTGACCCCCCCGCTGATCGAGACCAGCTGTACCAGCGGCATGAACACGTTCGGATCGGTGGCCATGTTCAGCGGCCCGAACGAAGGGCCGGGGTCCAGATCGCGCCAGAGGCCCATGCGGTCGGTGGCCGCGATGAGTGTTTGTGGGTGGGTGTAGACCACCAGGTCGTGGGCGCCGAGGGCGGCGTTCGTGAGCTGGAAGCCGGGGGCCACCCAGTTGGCGGAGGTGACCATATTGCCGAAGGAGATATCGGCGACATCACCGTTGTTCAGCCCCGAGAGCGTGCCCGCAATGTTGCGGTTGCTGGGCGGGACCCCGCCGCCGCAAATCTTGATGGGGGCGGCGGTGAACTCGGCCTGGCTCATGTAGGCGAGGTAGAGCCCGGTGGTGCCTCCGACCTGGCGCACATAGGTAAAGCCGCCCTGACCCGCGTCGATGGTGAACGAATAAATGCCGCCCACCGGCGTCACGACCTGCCAGGGGGTGTTGAGCCCGCCGTTCTGGAATGCCGCCCAGACCGGAACAGCGTTTCCGGTACAGGCGCTCAAGTCATACGTCACGTTGCCGATGCCGCCGGGGGCCACGACGTTGATGGTGAGGCCGACGGTCTGCTCGGCCAGGTTCAGCACGTTGCCGTGGATCACGATCGGGTAGGCGCCCACTGGCACCGAGCCGGCGGCGGTGACGGTGAAGGTGGAGCTGGGCTGGCCGGTCGGGTTGAGGCTGAAGGCCCCCAGCGTCAGCCCCGCGGGCAACGCGGTGGCGGAGGTGATAGAGAGTGTCACCGAGCTGGTGTTGCCGCCGGTGTGATTGATGTTGACCGTCACCGGCACGGCGGCACCACCCTGGGCGGCGAGGAGGCCGGGCGATGGGGTAGCACTCAGGCTGAAATTGCCGGAGGGAATGCCCGCGACGACGGTCAGCACCAGGGGCGTCGAATGATTCCCCGGCGTGGCGGAGCCATCAATCGACAGGTTGTAGACCCCCGGGACCGTGGAGGGATCGACGGCGATGGTCGCCACGGTGCTGTTGGCGGTGGTGGGCGAGGCTGGATTGAAGGTGACGACGACACCCGCGGGCAGCGGGCTTCCGCTGGCGGACAGGGTCACCGGTCCGGTGAAGTTGGTGCGGGCGATGTTCACCGTTGTCGTCGTGCTAGTCCCCTGCGCGGTGCTGACTGCAGCGTTGGAGAGCGACAACTGGTAGGCGGCTGCCGGCGCGGCGATCGTGAGCGAAAGCGGCGTGGTCGCGGCGGTGATGCCGGTGCCGGTCGCCCGGACCGCCAGCGTATTGAATACGCCCGTGGGTGCATCGGCGGCGACGGCCAGGGTCAGGACCGAGCTGTTGCCCGACTGCGGGTTAGCAGGCGCGAAGGTCGCGGTGACGCCGGCCGGCAGGTTGTCCACCGCGAGGGTCACGTCGCCGGTGAAATTGGTGCGGGCCACGGTGACCGTGGTGGTCGGCGTCACGACGCCCTCCTCGAATCGGGATCC
>JBEPVJ010000407.1:0-3064 GCA_041691095.1 Gemmatimonadales bacterium | reverse complement strand
CGACCTGGAATCCGATCTTCGACGGCCAGCCGACCGGCTCGATCGGCGCGATCGCGCTGGCGCCGTCCAACCCCGACATTGTCTACGTCGGAAGTGGCGAAGGCCTGCAGCGGCCCGACCTCTCCACCGGCGACGGGATCTACCGCTCCCAGGATGCCGGAAAGACCTGGACCCACCTCGGCCTTCGCGACGGCCAGCAGATACCCCAGATCGCGGTGGACCCCCGCAATCCCGACCGCCTCTTCGCCGCGGTGCTGGGACATCCCTACGGACCTAACCCGGAGCGCGGCCTGTTCCGGTCCGGTGACGGAGGTCGCACCTTCGAGCGAGTGCTCTTCAAGGACGAGAATACCGGCGCGGTCGATGTGGTGCTCGACCCGAAGAATCCCGACGTGGTGTACGCGGTGCTCTGGGAGGCGCGCCAGGCGCCTTGGGAGAACGGCTCCTTCAGCGGCCCGGGCAGCGGATTATTCAAGTCGGTGGATGGGGGGACGACCTGGCGCCAGCTCACCGCCGGGCTCCCCTCATATAAGGACGGGCTGGGCCGGATCGGGGTGACCGTCGCCGCGAGCGATCCCAACCGGTTGTATGCCACGGTGGCGGTGCCCGACGGCGGGTTCCTCTACCGCTCCGACGACGCCGGCGAGCACTGGCGGCGGATCACCGACGACGGCCGCGTCGCGGGGCGGCCGGATGACTTCGCCGAAGTGAAGGTCGATCCCACCAACGCCGACGTCGTCTACACGGCGAGCGTGGTGGCATGGAAGTCCACCGATGGCGGCGTCACGTTCAGCGCCCTGCGGGGCGCGCCGGGCGGCGACGACTATCACCGGATCTGGATCAATCCGATCAATCCGAAGGTGCTGCTGATCGCGGCGGACCAGGGGGCGGTGATCACGGTGAACGGCGGGGAGAGCTGGAGCAGCTGGTACAATCAGCCGACCGCGCAGTTCTACCATGTGATTGCCGACAACGCCTTCCCCTACCGCGTCTGCGGCGGACAGCAGGAGAGCGGCTCGGCGTGCGTTGCGAGCCGAGGCAGTGACGGCCAGATCACCTTTCGGGACTGGCATCCGGTCGGTGTAGAGGAGTACGGATACGTGGCGCCGGACCCGCTCGATCCCGACATCGTCTACGGCGGTAAGGTCACCCGGTACGATCGCCGGACCGGCCAGGTGCACAATGTGGCGCCGAAGCTGTTCCGTGATCCGGGTTACCGTGCGCTCCGCACGGCGCCACTGCTCTTCTCGCCGCTGAACCCTCGGCTGCTTTACTTCGCGACCAATACCCTCTGGTCCACGCTCAATGGAGGAGCCAGCTGGAGCAGGATCTCTCCCGACCTGACCCGCACCGATTCGATCGTTCCGGCGAGCGTGGGCAAGTACCGGGACCAGGCCGGCGCGACGCGGCGTCACCCCGGCGTGATCTACACTGTGGCGCCGAGTCCGGTGAGCGCGGGAGTGATCTGGGCAGGAAGCGACGACGGGCTGATCCATCTGACCACCAATGGCGGCGGGGCGTGGAAGAACGTGACGCCGGCCGGGCTGGCGCCGTGGAGCAAGATCTCGGTGATCGACGCCTCGCACTTCGAGGTGAAGACGGCGTACGCGGCGGTCAACACCCTGCGGATCGACGACCTCAATCCCCACATCTACCGGACCCGGGACGGCGGGGCGAGCTGGACGCCAATCGTCGAAGGCATCGCGCCGGGCGCAACGGTCAATGCGGTCCGGGAAGATCCGGTGCGGAAAGGGCTGCTCTTTGCCGCGGGAGAGACCCAGGTGTGGGTGTCATTCGATGATGGGGACCACTGGCAATCGCTGCGGCTCAACATGCCGGTCTCGTCGATCCGGGACCTGGCGATCAAGGACAACGATCTGCTGGCCGGCACGCATGGCCGCGGCTTCTGGATCCTGGACGACATCTCTCCCCTCCGGCAGGCCGACGGGGCGCTCGAATCCCGGCCGGCCTGGCTGGCCCGGCCGGCCCGCGCCATCCGGATGCGGGGGAACACCAATAGCGATACGCCGCTGCCGCCGGACGATCCCGCAGTACCTAACCCGCCCGACGGCGCCATTGTGGACTACTGGCTCGGCGCCGCCGCATCGGGGCCGGTGCGGCTCGAGATTCACGACAACGCCGGCGCCCTGGTCCGGGCGTTTTCCAGCGAGGATACCCCCGAGGCACCACTTCCGGGCCGGAACATTCCCGACTACTGGATCAGGCCGCCGCAGACTCTTTCCCCCGCGCCGGGAATGCATCGCTTCGTGTGGAATCTGCGGGAGCCCGACCCGGTGGGCGTCGACTTCGGCTATCCGATCGCGGCGGTGCCGATGAACACCTCGAAGGAGCCGGCGGGACCGTGGGTACTTCCCGGGAACTACACTGTGACGCTGGTCGCGAGCGGGAAGCGCTATACGCAGCCGCTCACCGTGCGGATGGACCCGCGGGTGAAGACACCGGCGCTGGAGCTGGTCCGGCAATACGCGCTGTCGGTCCGCATGGTGCGCGGGCTGCGAACCTCGACCACTGCGCTGGAGGAGCTTCGGGCGCTGAGAGCGAAGGTGAAGGCGGCACGAGCCAACGCCACCGGGGCCGCCGCCGAGGCACTGGACCGCTTCGATACGAAAGCGGCCGCGCTGGAAGCGCTGGACCGGCTGCGAGGAGAGCTGGGCGCGCTCTACGGCGCTCTGCAGGAGGCGGACGCCGCGCCCACCAGCCAGGCGCTGACAGCCATCGCCGAACGGGAAGCCACACTGCGGGACCTGGTGGCGCGGTGGACCGCGCTGCGTGGCGGCGAGCTCGCCGCGCTCAATGCGTCACTCCGGTCGGCGGGCGTGGAGGAGGTCCGGTGATCGCCCTGGTGCGCGCAGTGAGTCCGGAGCTCGCCAGCTGCGAGCTCACCCACCTGGACCGCAACCCGATCGACCCCGCTGTGGCGATCATGCAGCATGAGGAATACGTCGAGGCCCTCGCTGATTTCGGGTGCACCGTTCGGTGGCTGCCCGCTGCCCCGAGCCTGCCGGATTCGGTGTTCGTCGAGGATACCGCGGTGGTGCTGGAC
>JBEPVJ010000406.1:0-3078 GCA_041691095.1 Gemmatimonadales bacterium | reverse complement strand
CCCCCACGCCTTCCAAAAGTCGTGACCGGCCTCAAAGGAACGACGAAGTGCCCGAGTCGGGTCCAGGATCTCCCGTGCATCAAACGCGACGCAGTAGTGAGTCATATAGCCCGGAATGGCCAGCGTGGCGAGAAGAAACAGAACCGCAGCGAAGATGGCCAGCACTATGTTTGCTGCGTGCCATGCAAACCATGCGATCAGGAGACTTGGGACGTAATAGGTCGCCATGCCAAGAAAGGTGATGGCGCCATGGCGAAGCAGCGGTACCCATCCGATCCAGGCGGGCCAAGGCTCCTCGGCGTGTAAGAGTCGATGCACGACGACGATGCGGTGCCCCATGTTGAGTACCCACCCGAGGCCGGGGAGCAGCAGCAGCAGCCCTCCAATCAGTATGTCGCGTCGCGCGGCAGGAGTCTGGAGCGGGAAGGCAAAGGAGGAGCGGATCCCAAGCGGAGTATGGAGGTTGATCGTCACATATCATCGCAGTAGAGGATTCATCCCAGCGCCGAAGGCACCAAGCCCCGCCGGAAACCTAACACTGATGAAATGAGCTGCTCCGCCGACGGCGGCATGCGCTGGTTAGACAACAGCATGGCGGAAGCTCCACCTACCGCATTCCGAGCGACTGAACCAGCGCCACGAGCTGATCCAGGGCAGCCTCCGGCGTCAAGCTGGTGGTATCGATGATTGGGAGATCGAGCGCGTCCGCTTGACCGCGTAGGTACGCTGCCCAGGTATCCATCTCCTCGGACGCGAGCTCCGGCTGCCCGCGCGGCCCTGCGAGTCGACGATAGCGCTCCCCTCCGGCGCAATCGATCAACACAATCGCTCCATGGTCAAGGCCGGCATCGCGGAACGCCGCTCGCACGGCACTCGGACGAGTCTGGCCATCCAAGACGGCAACCCGATTGGTGAGTGAGGAGAGACGTTCGATCCAGATTCGCGTAGTGGCTTCCTGCCAGGCTGCCCCACCGCCATAGTCGCGTTCCATCACTTCGGCCGAGGGAATTCCGAGAGCATCGAGATAGTGGCAACTGACGCCGGCAAGGGCGCGAGTTTCGAGCGCTCTGACAAGGGTCGTCTTTCCGGCGCCGGACGCTCCGGTGACCACAAGAACTCTGGGTGGGCTCACACGATGGCTCGCATGCGAACGGTTGAATGCCGCTGGCTAACGAATCGCGCTTGTGTTGCGGCATGTCACAAGAAAACTATCCCCGGAAGGAGAAACACGCCGCACGGCACCAGCAAGCGCTGGTTACTTTTGAAGGCCTGCAACCTGACGAACCGCCCGCCCGGCAAGAGATTCGAGGATCTGCACCAGGAGGCTTGCCGAACTACGCAGCCACTTTGTATCATAAAGTAATGACCTCTCCCTCCGGCGAGTTCCTCGACCTCCAGGCCGCCCTGGCCGGTGAATACTCGCTCGAGCGCGAGCTCGGCCGGGGCGGCATGGGGGTGGTCTACCTCGCGCGCGATGTGCAGCTGGACCGCGACGTCGCCATCAAGGTTCTGCCCACCGGTCTCGCCCATGACGCGGCAGCCCGCGAGCGGTTCGTGCGAGAGGCCCGCACCGCCGCCGGCCTCTCCCACCCGCACATCGTCCCGATCCATCGCGTCGGCGAAGCGCGCGGGTTCGTCTTCTTCGTCATGAGTTACGTGGAAGGCGAGACGCTGGGCGAGCGGCTCCGCATCCGCGGTCCTCTCCCGGCCGCCGAGGCAGCCCGCGTGATGCGCGAGGTCGCGTGGGCGCTCGCCTATGCCCATGGCCGCGGCATCGTCCATCGCGACATCAAGCCGGACAACATCCTGCTGGAGGCGGGGACCGGGCGAGCACTGGTCACCGATTTCGGTATCGCCCACGGCGGCAGCAACACCGTCGTCGTCACCGACCCCGGCAAGATCCTCGGCACTGCTCACTTCATGAGCCCGGAGCAGGCCGCGAGCGAGACCGTGGACGGGCGAAGCGACATCTACTCGCTCGGCGTCGTGGGCTACCTCGCGTTGAGCGGACGGCTGCCCTTCGAATCGTCGAATCTGCCAGCACTAATGGTTCGGCAGGCCACCGAACCCGCGCCGCCTGTCGCTCGCTCGGCGCCGGGGCTTCCTCCCGAGCTGGCGCAGGTGATCGACCGCTGCCTGGAGCGCGACGCCTCACTCCGCTTCGAGGACGGAGAGGCAGTCGCCGCGGCCCTCGCCCCCGCGCAGGAGGCAAGGCCGGCACTCCCACCCGCTCTGCGTGGCTGGATCATCGCACGGAACCCGTTACTGGCTCCTTACATGGCGTGGTCCACGGTCTTCGGGGTCCTCACGCTGGCAAATCTCATCGCGTGGCTGTCGGGCAACCGGCCGGCCGGGCCTGCGGACATCGTGCTCCTGGCCCTGATCATGGCATTGCCCCTTTTTCCCGTCATCGGCTTCCACCTCAATCAGGCCCGCCGTCAGTTCCGGGCTGGACACACGCTCGCCGATTTGCGGACGGCGCTCCAGATCGGTGAGCGAGAGCGCGCCGAAACCGAGGCATTTGCGCGCGAGGACAAGGAGGCCCTCACCCACCGCCTTCTGCGCACCGGCACGATTGCCTCGGCGACCTGGCTCGCAGTCACTGTCGCGCTTCTCCTCAGCCGGGTGATCCACGAAAATCGGGGCGACGCCCTTTTGATCTTCTTGCCCGTCCTCACCACGATGCTGCTGGGCGCAGTGAGCAATGCGCTCGAGGTGCAGTTCATTCCCACCGGCATACGGAAATGGTGGCAGACCGGGATCCGTGAGCGCCTCTGGAGCAGCCGGTTGGGAGAGTGGATTGCGCGCCGGCTCGGTGCGCCGGATCGATCGCGCGCGGTGGGGGGCGGGGTGTTTCGGGCGACGGAGGCAGCGCTCGGAGTCGCAGCCTCGGAGCTCTTCGCGGCGCTGCCCGAAGCGTATCGCGAGCGGTTCGCCGAACTACCGGCGATCGTGGCGGCGCTCGAGTCCCAGGCGGCCGGCGCGCGCGCCGAAGTCGTCGCGATCGCCGCCCTTGCCCCCTCCGGGTCGGTCGATGTCGAGGTCCTGGCCGCCCGGCGCCAAGCGGCGGGGGTGCAC
>JBEPVJ010000405.1:0-3081 GCA_041691095.1 Gemmatimonadales bacterium | reverse complement strand
CAGTTGCGCACCTGGCAGCTGGGTGATGCCCCCGCTCCGCCTATGTCCCTCATACTCACCATGATCGCCGTGGTGGCGATGTGCGGGCTCGCCATCATCATTCCCCTGCAGATCAGCCTCAAGCGGCTTTCCGCGATCGAAGTCTAGGCCTACTGCGTTTTTGGTACCGGCCCGCGCGATGCCGGTCACAACTCTTCATACATCTCTTCCCACCTTGGCGACGCCGTTACCGAGCCACTCCGGCGCCGGACGGCTCCACGCCCAAGGAGGGATTCATGTCTCCAGTCGTCCACCGCATCGCGTTGATGGCCGCGGTCGTTGCCGCCGCCGCCTGCGCCGATCGGCCCGCACCGTTGGAACCGGCGCAGATCGCCCAGGCCGCCCCCCGCGTTGCGGTCTCCACACTGCAGGCGCGCAACGAGCGCCTGGCACGGCGGTTCGCCATCGCACTCCGCAACGACGATTTCCGCGGCGAGGTGGCCCGAGCGCTTCGCAGCAGCACCGAGCCGGAAGGCAAAGTGCATCTGCAACGATTCCTCGATGGAAAACTGGGCGGCGTGCTGCGGCAGCTCGCAGCGCTGGCCCAGGAGACCGAGACCACCGTCAAGAGCGATCTCGACCAATCGCCTTCGATCGAGATCTATTTCCCCGTCCCCGCGCACCGGCGGCTCTGGCGGGGAGACCTCAACCTCATGGTCGCCACCGCCGAGCACGACCGGGAGCGCCCGGTCGCCTTCGATGTTCACGGGCGCCGGCACCTGCTCGATGCCGCCAGTCCTCCTACCACTCCGGTCCTGGCTCTCGGCCGCGCGGAGCTGACCTTTCGTGAGGCGGCTATGCCCGCATTCGACGGTTGCTTCACCTGCGACCCCGATGGCGGTGGGTTCATCGCCGGTAATTCTGGGGGCGGGACCGGTGGGGTGATCGGTGGCGGCGCATCGGTAGTAACGCCAGGCCTTTACATGACTTACGCCAAGTTCAATTCAACATTTGAGGGTTGGTTGAAGGGAGACCCCGAGTTTGAAGTTCATATCCTGGGTCAGGATGGGACTACCAGCGCACTCAAGAGCTATCAGTGCGCCGGGGAAAAGGCGGGGGCGCCGTACCAATATGACCAGAACGACAAGGAATGGAGTGGCTCGGTGATGCTCTTCAGCCAGACCCAGCTCGACACCTACAAGCTGCAACACCCAGGACAGGGTGTCCGGGTTTTCGTCGTGGAAGACGACGACGGACCCTGCATCATCAAGACCGATTCGAGCAGAGTGCGCAACCTGCTCCAGCAGATCGCATCGACCTATGGCACGCTGACCGGCGGCAAGGATACCACGCTGAGCTCCATCAAGATCTTCCAGAAGGCGCAGTCCCTTTTTCAGCTGATCAAAACGGTCTGGTCATTGATCACCACCCAGGACGATGTCGTGGGAGATGCGATCGAGGACGTCGTCGCGCGGGAGTACTGGCCCAACGCCAATTGGATCGTCAAAGGCGAGAACAACATCACCAACGGAGCCATCCGGCTCGAAATGCGCTAGGAGAATATTGATGAAAGCACTGTTCGGATGGCTGTTCCTGGGCGCGCTCGTGATGGGGGCGCCGGTTGCCGCCCAATCGCCGCCACGGTTCGGCGGGCCGTGGAGGCTCGGAGTAACCATGGGAACTTCGACCTTCAACGGCGCGGCAGCCGCCACGGACGAGTCGGGCACCGACCTGGTCTTCCGGCCTTACCGTCCCACGATGGCCGGGATCGGCATCAGTTATGGGCGGGAGCGCACGCGCCTGGAATTCTCGGCGAAGTATGGGCAACCAGGAATCGGTTTCCGGGCAGTGCCCGACAATGGAAGCGGGTCGGTGTCCAGCGGCGTGCTCATCATCGCGGAGGACGCGTTCCACCTGGCCAGCTTCACCGCGTCCGCGGGCACGCGCTTGGTGCGTCTGCGCGGTGGTCCGGCGCTGCGGGCATCGCTGGGCGTGACGATGGACCGATGGACGGCGCAGGGAACGCCCAGCCGCACCCGATTTGGTCCGCAGGCAGGCCTTACGCTGGAATTCGCGCTGACCAGCGCATTGTTCGCGAGCATCGATGGAGAACTCGGCTTCGTGCCCGGTTCTCCATTCCTGGAGGAGGATCTTCCCGAAGGCTTTCGGCTGACCAGTATGTGGCGGAGAACGATCGGGGCCGGGCTCAGCCTGAGACTCTAACCGGCCCCGGCGAGGGATTGCCGCCTGCCGTCTTCCCGCACTGCGCGCAGAACCGGCTGTCTTCGGCCAGTGCGGCGCCGCAGGATGCGCAGAACGCCGGGCCGAGCGATCGGCCGCAGGACGAACAGAAGAGGGCGTCCGCTTCGGGGCGGGGGCCGCAGGATGGGCAGGGAGGTGGCGGCGCCGTTCCGGCGCTGTGAGCGGAGCGAAGCTGGTCGAGACGAGCGGCAATCAGCGTCTCCGGATCGGTGCCCGCCGCCTCTCCTTCCCAGTCGGTGCTGTCCTCGTCGAGCGCCATGAGCGCTTCGCCGCTGTAACGAAGCTTCAGCATCTCGTAGTCTTCGTCGGACAGCTTGCCGGTGGCGCGGTCGAATTCGATTTCCTTAAGGGCCAGCAGCGCAATGCCGCTGCGGGTCTCCTCATCGGCCACCGGCTCCGGCGGCATCCACGGATCCGCAGTGTGCCGGATCATCGGAGAGAACACCAGCCAGAAAACCAGGGCGCCGATCAGCAGCGCCCCGACGACTTCGACCGCCATCAGTCCTGCACTCGGCTCAGGGCCCGGCGGAGCCGCTCGCGATCCTCAGGGCTCGTGCCGGTCGACTCGGAACCGGCGGGAACGGACTCCGCGTGGGCTGCCACCGCGGCGCGGCGGCCGCGCCGCAGCAGCATCAGGGTCACCGCGGAAGCCGCGAGCGCCACCGCGCCGCCGGGCACCAGGTAACCTGCGAGATTGAAGCCTCGCGGCGGCGGCGCCATCAGGATCTGCTCTCCGTACTTGGTCACGAACGCCGAGATGACCGCGTCGGGGCCCTTGCCCGCCGAGCGCAGATCGATCACTTCGCGGTGCAGCGAGGGAGAATAGGTGCAGGTAAAGTC
>JBEPVJ010000404.1:0-3096 GCA_041691095.1 Gemmatimonadales bacterium | reverse complement strand
GATCAAGCCCGCGAGCTTACTGCCGCCGACCTGCGCGCCATCGTGCGGGCCGATGCGAGGGTCCGCCTGATCGTCACCCACGCCGACCGCGAATTCATCGAGCAGGTTCACTTCGGATCGACGCCGGAAGAGGCGGCACGGATTCTCTGGGACATCTGCTGGATCTGGGGCCCGCCGGAGGATCACCTGGAGCTGCTGATTCGGACCGTTGGCCTGGCGCGATTCACCTTCGGGACCGGAATGCCGCTCCGAATTCCGGATAACACCCTGGCCAAACTGGACCTGCTCGACCTGGAGGCGAAGGACCGGGAGCTGATCGAGTCGGGAAACCTGCGGGCATTCCGGCGCCCGCAGTAGCGGCAATCGATGGCTCGGCGGCGTCGGTCCACCGGGCCACTGATTGCACAGGCCCGAAGCGATTGAAATAGAAGAAGCGAATTCATCTCGAGAGGTCCGACGACACATCTGTGAGATCTGTGGGTCAGCCGGCCTCCGCATTGATAACTTCGCTAGCGCAGCCAGCGATCGAGGTGCTCTCGGACGAAGTCATCGTCGTTGAGATGCGGGTAGGCTCGGCTCACCCGCTCGATTTCCCTGGCCTGGCCGGGTGAAAGCTCCTCGTTCGGATTCAGGCACCACCGCCCCCGCAACAGTCCCTGCCGTCTCAGCACCTCGTGAATCCCGGGGATACAGCCGCGAAAAAAGTGAGCGGCGTCGAAGATGGCCCCGTTGGCGTCGGTGACTTCGGGTGCAAGGGCGGAAAGGCGCAAAGGAATTGATCCCCCTCCCGCGACGGCTCGGTGCGCTGCCTCCAACAGCTGCACCGCCCTCCGGGTCCAGAACGCCCAATGCCCCAACAGCCCGCCCACCAACCGCACGCCACCGGGATACTGCGTCACCAGGTCCACCAGAATACTGTCATCGTTTCCGGTGTAGAGCGCGATCTCCCCGGAACGGCCCGCATCTGCCACCGCTCGCACCACATCCAGCGTGTCGTACCGGTTGAATGGGGCAATCTTGATGGCCACCACGCTCGGGAGCTCCACGAAGCGGCGCCAGAACGAATACGCCAGACGCCGGCCCCCTACCGCGGGCTGGAGGTAGAAGCCCATCAGCGGGAGGACCTCTCCGACCTCCCTCGCATGGGCAATCAGCTCGGCGTCACTCGCTCGAGCCAGCGCGCCCAGGCCCAGCAGCCCGACGTGGTAGCCGAGCCCCCGCGCGATGCCGGCTTCTCGAGTGGCCTGCCTGGTGCGACCGATCACGCCCGCAACGCGAACAACGCGACGCTGGTGCCTGGCCTCCCACTCCCGCACAGTCTCGGCCGCCAGCTCGAGCACGGGGTGGAATAGTGCCACCCGCGGATCCCTGATCCCGAACTGCGTCGTATGCACCCCCACCGCGATGCCGCCCGCACCGGCATCGAGATAGTACCGCGTCAACGCCCGCTGCCGCCGTTCGTCCAGCTTGCGCGAGGCGGTAAGCGCCAGCGGGTGCGCCGGGATCACCGTGCCCCGCCGAAGTAGCTTCATCGCAGTCGTAAGGGCCATGTCACCTCCGATCGTGGAGATGCTGAAGATCGTCCAAGTCGTGCTGCTCGCCGGCAGAAACGTGCAGTTTTTGCCCCGAACGACGGATCCGCGTCCTCCGTCATGGTATGGACGGCGCCGACCAGCTCACCCAGATCGCCAACGGATTTACGCTGGTGCACCATGGCTCGCGTCGTCTAAAACTTTCCGTCGCGGGCCTCGAAGTGGGTCGGCTTGCCCAGCGAGCGGCCCCCCTGCTCTACCCAGCTTGCCACGCGGTCGATCATCTCGCCAAGACCGGTTTCCGGCGCGCCGAAGAGCGCAGTACATCGCCCCGGATTGCTCAACAGCGCCGATTCGCGCTCGGCACCCTCGAAACGGGGCGACACCTTCCACCGGCGGCCGAGCTCCTCGGCCAGCGTCCGTACCGAGTAGGCCGGTCCGGTGAGGTTCAGGACCAGCGGCGGCGAGGCGCCATGCGCCAGCGCGCGCAGCGCGACCGCATTCGCATCACGCTGCCAGATCAGGTTCACCCGGCCCATCGACAGGTCGACCGGGCGCCCCTCCCGCACCCGATCGGCGATGTCCCGTAACACGCCATAGCGCGGCTCGATCGCATAGTTGAGCCGCAGGACCGACATGGCTGTCCCGTTGCGGCGGGAGTAGAACTCCAGCACCCGCTCGCGCGCCAGCGCCGACTGCGCGTACTCCCCGACCGGACCTACCGTATCGGCCTCCGTAGGGCCTGCGCTTTGGGCCGGCCAGAGCGGATAGACATTCCCGGTCGAGAACGCCACGATGCGGGCCGTGGCAAATCGCTCCGCGATGAGCGCCGGCAGCACCGCGTTCACCGCCCAGGTGCGTGACTCCTCCCCGGTGGTCCCGAATTTCTGGCCCGCCATATAGATCACGTTCGGCGCGTCCGGCAAGGCGGCCACCCCCGCGCGGTCGAACAGATCGCAGCCAATCGTCTCGATGCCATCGGCCTCGAGCCCCGCCTTCACCCCCCGATCCGAGAATCGCGCCACCGCAATGACGCGACGATCCGCGCCGCCCTGATCCGCGCCACCCTCATCCAGCGCACGCCTGGCCTGCCGCGCCAGGCTGGGCCCCATCTTGCCGCCGGCGCCCAGAATCACGAGATCACCACGCAGGCCGGCCATCGCCTCCACTACCGGGGCCGGCGGGCGGGACAGGAGCTCTTCGAGGGCGGCTTCGTTGGGCACGCGTTACTATAGTCCCATGCTGACTTTCGAGGAATTGGAGGCGCTCACGGTCCGGGCGGCGGAGGACCCCGATTTGTCCGGCCTCCTCGGCACCCTACGCGCCCGGTCAGAGCGTCTGCTCCGGGAAATGCCGCCGGTGCCGAAGGTGAAGGCATTCCTCTCCCGGGATGGCGGCGTGTGTCCAAAGGACGGCGCCCCCCTCGCCTTCGACCCGTGGAGCCCTGACCGCCACGCCTGCACCCGCTGCGGGGAGTTCTATTCGGGCGAGCGGCATCACGGGCACTGGGCCCGCGCCCAGCATCTCTGGCTCGCCGAACGGGCCGCCGAGCTCGCCCTGGTTG